>JBBQML010000901.1:0-2311 GCA_038328885.1 Verrucomicrobiota bacterium
CACGATCCGAACCGAGACCGGAGAGATTTGCCTGAATCTGACGCTCGATCGACTCGAGGCCCCGGACCCGTTGCAGGGGTTGGTGATGATCTTCTTCCTGGAAGTGCCCAAGCCCCCGCCTGGTCCGGTGGCCGTACCGCAGGCCAGGTCCGCGGTCCGGAACGGCCGGGTGACGGAGCTGGAACAGGAACTCCAACAGGCCCTCAGCGAGGGCCGCACCGTCCAAGAGGAGATGCAGACCACCCAGGAGGAGTTCCGCTCCTCCAACGAGGAACTGCAATCGACCAACGAGGAGTTGCAGTCCGCCAACGAGGAACTCAACACCTCCAAGGAGGAGATGCAGTCCCTCAACGAGGAGCTCCAGACGCTGAACGCCGAGTTGCAGGCCAAGGTCGACGAACTCTCCCGGGCCAGCAACGACATGAAGAACCTGCTGGACAGCACCGACATCGCCACCTTGTTCCTGGACCGCGCACTCTGCGTGCGGCGGTTCACCCCGCAGACGACCAGTTTCATCAAGCTCATCCCGGGCGACGTCGGCCGGCCGATCACGGACCTGGTCCTGGATCTGAACTACCCAACGCTGGCGGACGACGTCCGCGAGGTGCTGCGGACGCTCGTCAAGACGGAGCGGATCACCGCCGCCCACCACGATCGCTGGTTCAACGTCCGGATCATGCCCTACCGCACCATGGACGACCGGATCGACGGCGTGGTCATCACCTTCGCCGACATCACGGTCTCCAAACAGCTGGAGCTCCAGCTCCGGACCCAGCAGAGCCTGCTGGAGAAACGGGTGGCCGACCAGCAACTCGTGAACCAGACCGGGTCAACCAGCCCCAGGCCACCTCCGACCCGCCCCCCCGGCGGAGAGTCGACGGGGAAAGACCCGACGTCCACCAGCACCGGAAGGAAGGAATGAAAGAAACCCCGATCACCCCACTCCCGGCGGTCGACGTGCGACGCCGCGCCGAGGAACGCCTGCGGGAGCTCCCCTCGGATGTCAGTGCCGGCCGCACCGCCGACGAGACGCCCCGACTGCTCCACGAACTCCAGGTCCAACAGATCGAGTTGGAGATGCAGAACGAGGAACTCCAGCACGCGCGGGACGCGGTGGAAGTCGAGTTGGAACGCTACAGCGACCTCTACGATTTCGCCCCGGTGGGCTACCTGACCCTCGACCGGGAGGGGACCATCCGCGAGGCCAACCTCGCCGCCGCCAGCCTCCTGGGGATCGAGCGCAGCCATCTGGTCAAGCGGCGATTTGGCTTCTGCGTGTGCTCCGAGGACCTGCCACTGCTCGCCGCGTTTCTTTCGCAGGTCTTCGCCGGAAAGCCCCGGCCGCAGTGCGCACTGAGGCTCCAGCGGGAAGGCAAGGCCACGATCGAGGTGGGCCTGAACGCCACGGTGACCGCCTCAAAGCGGGAATGCTGGGTGGCGATGACCGACCTGACCGAGCGCCGGCGGTCGGAAATGGATCGCCTCGTCCTGAGCAAGCTCGAGTCGACGGGGATCCTGGCCGGCGGTATCGCGCATGATTTCAACAACCTGCTCACCGTCATCTTCCTCGACCTGGGGCTGGCCCAGGCGCTCTGCCCTCCCGACGGCGAGTTGGCGCAACTCCTCGAGGACGCCGCCAACGCCTCGCTGGCCGCCCGTGGCTTGACCCAGCAGCTCATCACCTTCGCCCAGGGTGGCGCGCCGGTCCGGCGGTCCACCCCGCTGTCCGGACTGATCCTGGAGGCTGCCCACCTGGCCTTGAGCGGTTCCCGCATCCGTGCGGTGTTCTCGCTGCCGGACGAGATGTGGGCCGGGGAAGTGGATGCGGGCCAGATCGGCCAGGTGATCCGAAACCTCGTCCTGAACGCCCGTGAGGCGATGACGGACGGAGGGACGATTCACCTCCGGGGGGAGAACGTGATCCTGGGATCGGCGGACGATCCCTGTCTGCCGCCCGGGAGCTACGTTCGGGTGAGCGTCGCGGACCAGGGCGGTGGCATCCCCAGGGAGGTGCTCCCGAAGATCTTCGATCCCTACTTCTCCACCAAACAGCGGGGGGACCAAAAGGGAATGGGCCTCGGGCTGACCATCTGCCATGCCGTGGTTCACAAGCATGGGGGAACGATCACGGTGGACTCGAAGCCCGGGCTGGGGACGACCTTTCGAATCTACCTTCCCGCCTGCTGGGAGCACGCCGAACCGCCCAAGGAGCCGCGAACCGCGGCCGCCGGTTCCGGGAGGATCCTGGTGATGGACGACGAGGAGGGGGTCAGAACCGTGGTGAGTGCGTCGCTCCGACGCGGGGGCCACA
>JBBQML010000902.1:0-2307 GCA_038328885.1 Verrucomicrobiota bacterium
TGTTTGGGTAGGGCATTGGCGTGGGGTCGAAGTTCTGTCAGCCTGGGTCCGTGCCGTCGAACGTACTGGGTGGAGAACTGAACTGCTGCTGCCGGGTGCCACGCACCGGGTTTTACCGGGATGGTTACTGTCGGACCGGCCCCGGCGACCACGGCGTGCACGTGGTGTGTGCGGAGATGACGGAGGAGTTCCTGGAGTTTTCCCAGGAGCAGGGAAACGACCTGACGACCCCGGTGCCCGAGTATGGGTTCCCGGGTTTGGAGGCCGGGGATCGTTGGTGTCTTTGCGTCACCCGATGGAAGGAAGCCCTCGACGCCGGCTGTGCTCCGCGGGTGGTGCTCGCCGCCAGCCACGTCTCGGCGCTCGAGTTCGTTTCGCTCGAGGAACTGCGCCAGCACGCGCTCGACGAGCCCGGCGAAGGCCATCACGGCGATCACTAGCCCGGCTGAAAGGACGCCAGACCCCGCGTCGGTCCTCCCCGGAAGCCACCCCGCCGATGTCAGCGTCAGCGTCAGCCGCAGAACCTCGGGCGCCGCTGCGGATTCTGCAGCTCGACTCCCTCCTGACCGGAGGCGGCACGGACGATCAGTGTCTCAAGCTGGCCCGGGGGCTGAGTCAGTTGGGGCAGGACGTTTGGCTGGCTGCCCCGCCCGACCGGGAACTCTCCGTTTCGGCGCGGGAGCTGGGTTTGCATTTGCTTCCGACGCCGAGCGGGACAAGGGCGAGGCTGACACTCATCCGGTCGGTTGCGGCTTATCTTCGGGAGCAGCGCATCGACGTCTTGCACGCGCACCACGGGCGGGACATCTGGCCGGCGATCCTGGCCGCCCGTCTGGCCGGAACCCGGCCTCGGATTGTTCTCACCCGTCACCTGGCGAAGAGCCCGAGCGCCTTTCTGAGCCGCCGCCTGCTCTTGGGTCGGGTGGACGCCGTCATCGCGGTGTCGGAGTTTGTGGCGCGGGTGTTGCGGGAGGGGGTCTATGAACCGGAGTCGCCCGTGCAAGAGCGATGGTCGCGGCCGCCGCTGGACGGCGACCACCGGAAGATTCACGTCGTGCACGGTGGCATTGATCCCGGCAGGTTCCGGCCGGCGGACGGCTCGGTCCAGCGCAAGGCCTGGGGGCTGACGGCGGGCATGGTGGCATTCGGTGTCGTGGGTGGCTACGACCTGCCACGCGGGAAGGGGCAGCGGGAGTTTCTGGCGGCCGCGGCGCGGATTCGGGACGTGGTCCCGATGGCGCGATTCCTGGTGATCGGACGCGGCAACATGGCCGACCTTCTCCGGGAGGACACCGCCCGCCTTGGGTTGACTGGGCGGGCTTGGCTTACCGAGTATTGTCATGACATGCCAGCGGCGATGAACGCGCTCGACTGCCTGGTGCATCCCCAGGTGGCCACCGACGCGTTTCCAACCGTGGTGCTCGAGGCACTCGCCTGCAACAAGCCCGTTGTGGCGACGGCTTGTGACGGGGTGCCGGAGCAGTTCCGGCACGGGGAACACGGGCTGTTGGTGCCGATGGAAGACGTCACGGCTCTGGGTGAGGCCATGCGCCGGATCGCCGCCTCGGCGGGGTTTCGCGCCGGCCTGGGCGCGGGTGGACGCGAGCATGTCCTGGCGCGTGTCACCCTCGATCGGCTGGCCAGCGGGGTCCTGGAAGTCTACCGGCAGGTGGCCTTCGTCGGGGGGGGGGGGCGGGGCCTGGCATGAGCGGCGCCTGGCCAGCGTACTACACGCGCCTGGCACCGTTCCGGGACCTGTTCGCGGGCGGGGCACCGATCCTCACGTATCACAAGTTCGGACCCCGGCCCCGTGGGGCCCGCCTCCGGGGCTTGTACCTCAATACGCGACTGTTCGACCGGCAGTTGACCGAATTGCGCTCGGCCAGCTTCGCCGGCGTCAGGGTCACGGAGCTCCAGACCCCGCCGGTGGGAGGCCGAGTCGCCCTGACCATCGACGATGGGTTCCGCAGCGTGCGGGAACATGCGCTGCCAGTGCTCGAGCGCATCGGGTACCGGGCGACCCTGTATCTGGTGGCCGACCGGCTGGGCCGGAATAACGATTGGGAGACGGCGCAGGGCGAAGTGGCTGCGCCACTGATGGCGGCGGGGGAAGTCGAGGACTGGCTCGCGGCGGGCCAGTGGATCGGGGGGCACACCCTGACCCATCCGTGGCTGACGCGGTTGGGATCCGACCAGGCCCGGGAGGAGATCGGTGCGTGTCGGCGCAAGCTCGAGGATCGCTTCGGGGTGCCCGTGACGGACTTCTGCTACCCTTACGGCGATTGGAACCTGGGGGTTCGGGACTGG
>JBBQML010000903.1:0-2303 GCA_038328885.1 Verrucomicrobiota bacterium
TCGTTGTTGAGCAGGACGACGACGTCGCCGCGGGCGAGTGCGAGGCCCTGGTTGTTGCCGCCGGCGAAGCCGCGGTTGGTGCGGTTCAGAATCAGTCGCGCGTTGTCGTGGGCGGCGCAGAAGTCGCGGAGGAATTCCACGGTCCCGTCGGTGGAGCCGTTGTCGACGAGGATCAGCTCGTGCGGTTCGGGGGTGTGGCGGGTCAGGCTGTCGAGGCAGTTCCGGGTGTGCGGGAGTTGGTTCAGCGTGAGGATGATGATGCTGGTCAACCCCGCGGCGGGGGCGGCCGGAGGATCGTAGGGCCGGATCCGGGTGGTCGCCGTCTGGGTGACCTTGCCGTCCGCGGCCACGACCACGTCGGGCACGGCGCGGCCGAGCCACTTCTCGTGGAGGCGACGGATGTTCTCCTGGACCTTCTGAAAGCGGGCCGGGCCGCTTTGGGATTCGTGGTGAATGACCGTGCTGGCGGGCTCATAGACGGAAAGCCAGCCGCGCTCCTGGAGGCGCAGGCAGAGATCGACGTCCTCATAACCGTTCCAATAGCCCTCGTCGAAGCCGCCAACAGCCTCGAAAGCGGAGCGGCGGACGAGCAGGCAGGCGGCGGTGAGGGCCTGGAAGGTGCGGCGGCGATTGGCTTCGGGCAGGTCGGCCGGGTGGTGCTGGAAAACGTGGACGGCGAGCAGTGGGTCGCGGCCCACCAAGTCGCCGAGGGCTACCCCGGCGTGCTGGAGGGTGCCGTCGGGGAAGAGGAGTTTGCTGCCGACCGCGGCGACACTGGCATCGCCGTCTGCCAGCGAGAGCAGCGGTTCGAGCCAGCCCGCTTGCACCTCGGTGTCGTTGTTGAGGAAGAGCAGGTAGCGTCCGCGGGCGGCGGCGGCGCCCTGGTTGCAGGCGCGGGCGAAGCCGAGGTTCTGCGGGTTGCAGATAGCTCGCAGGCGACCCGCCGCGTCCTCTGATCTCAGATAGTCAGCGGTCCCGTCGGTGGAGCCGTTGTCCGCGATGACGATCTCAAGTTGCCCCTCCGGCGTGTTCGCCTGAAGGGCCAGCAGGCACTGGCGCGTGAGTTCGAGCCTGTTGAAGGTGGGAATGACGATGGAGACGGCTGGTGCGGTTGCCGTCGACAGGCGGGCTTGCGGCAGCGTCGGGGCGAACAGTGATTCGTAGGCCGAGATCCAGAGTTTGGCATTCCGTTCCACGGTGTGGTGGCCGAGCACGGCGGCCTGCGCCTGCGCGGCGAGTTCGTGACGCAACGCCCGTTCATCCACCAGTCGTTCCATGGCGTTGAACCACCCGTCGTGGGTGTTGGGCACAAGGAGGCCGGTCTGACCTTGGGCGACGGTCTGATTGTAGGCGGGGATGTCCGAGTAAATCCCGGGGATGCGGCAGATCGAGTACTCGAGCCACTTGATGGCCGACTTGGCCCGGTTGAAGGGCGTGTCTTCCAGGGGCGCGATGGCAAAGCTCACCGGCAGCTTCTGCAAGCGGGCAGCGTACTCCCGGTAGTCCGGCAGGAAGGCCCCCACGGACCTGACCTGCGGCAGGGCGCGCAAACGCTCCGTGACATTGCCCCAGTACAGGAATTCCACCTGATCGGGGTAGGCGGCGATGAGATCCAGCAGTGCCGACTCGGCGACTTGCAGATCCCTTTCGTGGTCGAGGGTGCCGCTGAATAGGATGGTGACTTTGTCGGACGGCTCCCGGCTCTCGCCCGGTGGCGACCATACCCGCGTGTCCACCGAGTTTGGCAGCACCGCGATGTTCCGGTTCAGCGGCGCGTAGAGCGACTGGAGTTGGGGCGTGGAGACGGTTACCAGGTCGGCCCGGCGCAGGTACTCTTCGATCTGCGGCTGGATCTGGCGGAACGCCGCCGAAGCCCGGTGCCACGCCGGAAGGAGGGTGAGGGCGTCGTCGATTTCAAAGACGATCTTGGCAGGATGGCCTTTCAGGCGCTTGCGCAAGTCCGCGTAAGGCAGCGCGGCGGCCATCTGGCGTTGAACCACGATTAACTCCGCGCCTTCGAGGAGGGATGCCTGGACGTGGAACTGGCCGTCGCGGACCGCACCGAGCGGGACGAGTTCCAACACGCCGGTGGAGCTCAGCCGCTCGAGCACCGATTTCAAACGGAGCGTGGGGCAGGCGTAAGCATGGGGTTCGAGCGAGAGAAAGCCCACCCTGCGCCTCGGTACAACACCCAGGGTGACTGGTTGCGAGTCCCGGTCATTGTCTGGAGCCGTGGGGAAGGGGCCACCCGATGGGCTTTGATTGGGCAAGCGGGTCTCGAACAGGTTGATCCGATCGCCGAC
>JBBQML010000904.1:0-2293 GCA_038328885.1 Verrucomicrobiota bacterium
TTGGGCAGTCGGAATTCGGGAATGCCGTAGACCAGAACCCCGCCGATCTCGTGGAGCGCCTCGAGAACGGTCACTTCATGGCCCCGTTGGACGAGGTCACCGGCGCAGCTCAACCCGGCCGGACCGCTCCCGATCACCGCGACTTTCTTGCCCGTGGCCGGCGCACGGGCGGGCAGCCCGACCTTGCCGACCTGGCGTTCGTAGTCAGCCACGAATCGTTCAAGGTAACCGATGGCCACCGGCTCGCCCCGGTTGCCCAGGATGCACGCGCCCTCGCACTGCTTCTCCTGGGGGCAGACCCGGCCGGTGATGGCCGGCAGGACGTTGTCCTCGCGGATTTTTGCCGCCGCCCCGAGGTAGTCGCCGGCCACCACGAGGTCGACGAAGTCGCGCACTTTCACGCCGACCGGGCAGGCGGAGAAGCAGTGCTGGCTCTTGCAGGACAGGCAGCGCAGGGCCTCCTGTTGAGCCAACGCGGCGTCGAGACCCTGGTTGACCTCGGTGAAGGTGTGCGCGCGCTCCTGCGCAGGTTGTTCCGGCATGTGCTGCCGGTGGATTTTCATGCGCTCCTTTGGCGCGAGCGGGTTGGGCATGGGCGAAGGGGGTTCTGGGGGTGGGGGAGACGTGGACGGCCGAGGCCCGGGTGCGGTGGCGGGCGGAGGCAGTCGTGCAACAGCTAGGTACCCGGCTTCCAAACCCCGGCCAGCTCCGGGACTTTCTCAATAAACCGGCAGGGGCCTCCGTCGGAGCACGCGCTTGAGGACGCCGCCGCCGCCGGCCCCGCTGGCACGGCGATCTCGGCCTGGTAGTGTTCCAGCGCATCACGTTCCAACCCGCGGTACATGGCGTTGCGCTGGATCAGGATCTGGAAGTCGACTTGGTGCGCGTCGAACTCCGGCCCGTCGACGCAGGCGAATTGGGGGCGCCCACCGACGATGACGCGGCAGCCGCCGCACATCCCGGTCCCATCGACCATGATGGGATTCAGGCTGACCACCGTACGGATGGCATGCGGGCGAGTGACCTCCGCGATGGCCCGCATCATCGGGATGGGGCCGATGGCGAGGACCAGATCGAGCTGGCGGCCAGCGGTGATGAGCGCCTTCAGGCGGTCGGTGACGAAGCCCTTCTCCGCGTAGGAGCCGTCGTCCGTGGTGACATACAGCTCATGGCTGATCGCCCGAACCTCATCCTCCAGAATCACGAACTGACGGCTCCGGCCGCCGATGATGGAGATCACATGGTTGCCGGCCGCCTGGAAGGCCTTGGCCGTGGGGTAGGCGATGGCGGTGCCGAGGCCGCCCCCGATGACCACCACCGTGCCGAACTTCTCGATGTGCGAGGGTTGGCCCAGTGGGCCGACGACATCGCTGAGCGCCTCGCCGGCTTCCTTCGAATTGAGCAATCGCGTGGTCTTGCCTACGCCCTGGACCACCAGGGTGATGGTTCCTGCGGCGGGGTCCGAGTCGGCGATGGTCAGCGGGATGCGTTCCCCGTGGTCGTGGACACGCAGGATCACAAACTGACCGGCCTTGCGCTTCTTGGCGATCCGGGGCACCTGGATTCGGAACAGCTTGACGTCCGGGGCGAGGAATCGGGCTTCAACGATCGGGAACATTTCGGATGCCGGCCCGGTCGGCGATTCGCCGGGATGGGGCAGGCGACTGGATCCTGCCTCATCGGCGATGAGCCCGTAAAGCCTGTCCGGCCCGAGGCCGGCTGGGAGCCCTGTGCCTCGTAGCCGCCGTGGTGACACGGCGCATTCCTTCGCATTTACGGGCGTCATTCCGGTGGTCCAGGCTGCTTCACGCCGGAGGAGCAGGAGGCGGCCTGCCGGTTGGCGGTGGAGGCCGGGGTGGCCATGGTGAAAACCTCCACCGGGTTCGGTCCCCGTGGGGTCTCCCTCGAGGACGTTCGAAGGCTCCGCGGCTGGGTGCCCCCGAAGGTCGGGGTGAAGGCGGCCGGCGGCATCCGCGACCTGGCGAGCGCCCTGGCGCTGCTCGAAGCCGGCGCCACCCGGCTCGGCACCTCCGCCGGGGTCGCCCTCGTCCGCGCCATGATCAGCGGCGGCGGTGGCGACGCCGAGTAGGCAGGAGGCACCGGGGACCGGACTCAGGCCGCCAGGGAGTGCGGCAGGTCGGCAGTCTCGAGCATTTCGCGCAACTGCTCCAGGGACGCCGCCCAGAATTCCTTCACGGGATTGACGTCGTCGATCGACGTCAGCTTGCTGTGACTCACCTGCACCAGGGTCCGGCCCTCGCCCCGCGGCCACAGGTAGACGTCGATATGGGTG
>JBBQML010000905.1:0-2284 GCA_038328885.1 Verrucomicrobiota bacterium
GGGTCTCCGTGCCCGAGGCCGAGGCCCGCCTGAAGGAGATCGAGGACGAGATCCTGGAGCAGTTGCACACGCTTCCCGATCGTCTCGCGCGAGCCCGCCATGAACCCGCTGCATAAGGGCTTCGCGGCGTCCGTCCGCCCCTCGGACCGTCGTCCACCGTGGCAGTGGTGCGAAGAGCACATCGTTGTCGACAACACGTCGCCGATGCCGGGTCGGTGGCGCTCCGATTCCTCGCCGTGGGTGAAGGAGATGATGGAGGTGTTCGCGGACAACCGCGTGTCCGACATCGCGACCCAGTGCTCGGCCCAGTCGTCGAAGACCCAGACGGTGATGAACCTGGTCTGCTGGGCGATCAGCGAGGACCCCGGCCCGGCGATGTGGGTGATGGCGGCGAAGGACGACGTGAAGGACTTCGTCCGGGACCGATTCAGCCCAACGGTCAACTCGTGCGAGCCCCTGGTGAAGCAGATCATCGCCGAGGAACGACTGGAGTTCGTGTTCGCCTCCTGCCCGCTGTACTTCGTCGGGGCCGGCTCACCCTCGAAGCTCCAGTCCAAGCCGATCCGCTGGCTTTTCATGGATGAGGTCCGCAATTACCCCCCCGGCGCGCTGGAGACGGTGATGAAGCGGACCCGGTCGTTCTGGAACACGCGCCGGCTGATCATCTCGACACCGGACACCGAGAACGACGCCGTCGACCGGGCCTTCAAGTCGGGCGACCAGCGGGTGTTCCATTTCCCCTGCCCGAAGTGCAGCCCGCTACAGCCTTTGCGCATGGAGCAGTTGAAGTGGGACACGACCGAGGTGACCAAGCCCGGTGGTAGCTGGAACTTCGACCTCATGGCCGAGACGATCCGCTACGAGTGCGCGGCCTGCGGAAACGCCATCCACGACACGCCTGCCGAGCGGAAGTCCATCGCCCGGACCGGCAAGTTCATCCGCCAGAACCCGACGGCACCCCGACACCGGGTGTCGTTTCACTGGAATGCCCTGTTGCCCCCCTGGGTCCAGTGGCGCTCGGTGGCCGAGGAGTACCTGGCCGCCCGGGGCGCAGCACGAAACGGCGACATCCACCCGATGAAGACCTTCGTGAACGAGACGCTGGGGCAGCCGTGGAAGGATCAACTCGGCGAAATCGAGGACTTCGACTTCCTGCTCGCTCGCCGGGGCGACTACGACTTCGGCGACCCCTGGGCCGAGGAGCGGGTCCGGGTGATCGCGGCCGACCGGCAGGCGGCCGGGGGGGAGCACTACTGGTACGCCATCCGGGCGTTCGGGCCATTCGGCCATAGCCGGCTCATCTCCTACGGTCGGTGCAACTCGACCCTGGAGTTGGAGCAACTGCGGGTGGAGCACAACGTCCCGAAGGCGAACGCCGTGGTCGACTCCGGGTTCAAAGCGTCGGAGGTCTACCGCTTCTGCCAGGCCACAGGCTGGAAACCGTTCAAGGGGGACGACGCCGAGTTCTTTGCGGTGAAGGACCGGGTGAGCGGCAAGGTGGTGCGCCGCCTCTACCAGAAGACCCAGGTTGATCCGGCGTATGGGACCCGGTTGCAGGGCCGGGTCCGGCCGCTGCCGCTATTCCGATGGTCGAACCCAGGGATGAAGGACCTGATGTTCGAGCACCTGACGGGGCTGGTGGGCGATTGGACGGTCCCCAACACGATCGGCCGGGACTACTTGAAGCAGATCACGTCGGAGCACCGTGTGGAGGAGCGGGACGGTCGGGGCCGAATCCGCTACCGCTGGCACCAGAAGCACCGAGAGAATCATCTGCTGGACTGCGAACTGATGCTGACGACCGTGGCGGTCATGGCGGGGCTGGTGGCGCGCACGCCGACCTCGAACGTCCATGGCCCGGATTGCCTGCCAGCCCCAGAGAACTGAGGATGCGTCCCAGGCTTGACGGTTTGCCTCGCCAAACGCCTGGTGGGTGGTTCGGATTCGGTATAGCTCACGCCAGATCAACCCAAAGATTCAGCTGAGGCACGTCGTGCCAATCGTGGTCGACGGAAACCACAGCGCTTACCCGGCGCTGCCTCCAAGCGCTCGTTCGACAGGGCCTGAAGCAACCTCAACTCGAATGCGCTCAACAAGCTGGTTGAGATCCCCTAAGCGCCCCCTGACCCACATGCTTACAAACGCGCCTTTCACAATCTCCTCCGACACGAACCCGAGTTGAATTCCTACCTGATTAAACAATAAGTGCGGGTCACGATTCGTAGTAGCAATTGAATCTAACTTCTCTTTTACTACCGACTGCTTTTCTGGAGCCAATTGAAGC
>JBBQML010000906.1:0-2283 GCA_038328885.1 Verrucomicrobiota bacterium
CCCCTTCCACACCTCCAGGACGTGGAGACCAACCCGGGTGAAGATGCGGCCGTCCGCGTCGCGCGAGGTTTCCAGCGAAACCACCCGCGCGTGGACCACCAGGCCGGCTTCCCGAGCGAGTCGCTCGATGGTGAGGGGGACCATGCGCGTTGCCCACACCCCCGGCGTGGGAACCAACGCGCCCAGAAAACAGCCCAGCAGAAGCAACCACACTCTCATGGACCGCCAACAAACCCGGTCTTGCCGCATCCCGCAAGATCCCGGCACCCAACGGCGTCGGTTCACTTCCTGGCTCATGGCGGATCCAGGCGCTGGATCGCCGCCATGATCGCATCGGCGACCTCCTGGTAGATCGCTTTCACCCGAGGCCGTGGCGCTCCCGCCGCCTCCGCCCGCTCGGCCTCAAACCGCATCGGCGCGCCCAGTCGCACCCCAACCCGCTTCGGCCGCGGAACCCGCACGTGGCGACCGAACGCCTCGTAGGTGCCGAACACCCGGGCCGGCAGCACGGGCGCCCCGGAGCGGATCACCACCATCCCCACCCCCGCCCTCGCCGCCTGGAACTGACCGTCGCGCGTGCGCGTGCCTTCGGGGAACAGAATGATGCCCCCGCCGGCCGTGAGACGCTCCATGATGGCCTTCAACCCCTTCCCGCTCGCGCCATCCCGATCCACCGCCACCGCGCCGATCGAGTTGAGGATCCAGGCCGAGACCGGATTCCCCCACAGTGACTCCCGACCGAGAGAACTGACCGGGCGCGGAGAAACCGCACCGAGCATCGGCGGGTCGATGTAGCTCGCGTGGTTGCCGGCGAGGATGAAGGGGCCTTCGGCCGGCACGCACTCCGAGCCGGCGTAGCGGACGCCGAAATAGGTGCCGAGAATCAGCCGCGAAAGCCTCCAGCCGATCCAGTACGCCCACTCCCGACGATACGGATCGCCCCCCGGGGGGAAACGGAGTCGCAACCGCGCCCCGGGCGCGGCCATGCCTTCTCGAGCGGGCCCAGTCACAGCGCCGATTACGCCGAGGATGCCTGCCCCGGCGCAAGAGCCGCGTGCCCCGCTGTCCGCGTGCCCCGCCCAGGTTGCCCCCCTTCCACCGCCCCCGTAACCTCCCCCGGATGCCGCGACGACGGGCCGCGCCCCTTGTCGCCCCCAAGGTCGCACCCCCATGAACAGCCTCGATCGCTACCTCGCCGTGGTCCTCGACCAAATCCGCACCGCCACCGAAACCCAACGTCCCGCCCTCGAATCGGCGGCCGGCCTCGTGGCTGACGCCCTGGCGGCCGACCGGTTCTTCTACGCCTTCGGCACGGGCCATTCGCACCTGCTGGCCGAGGAACCCTTCTACCGTGCCGGCGGCCTGGCCCGAGCCTGCGCCATCCTCGACCCCCCGCTCATGCTCCACGAGGGAGCCGCCGCGAGTTCGCAGCGCGAGCAGCAGACCGGGTACGCCGCCCAAATCCTCGACCGCTACCCCCTCACCGCCGGCGATGTCCTGCTCATCGCCTCCAACTCAGGCAGAAACGCCGTCCCCGTCGAAATGGCTCTGGCCGCGCGCGACCGCGGGCTGAAAACCATCGCCATCACCAGCCTCAACCACAGCCGGGCCTTCGCCTCGCGTCACCCCTCCGGGAAACGCGTGTTCGAACTCGCCGACGTGGTCCTCGACAACGCCGGCGTTGTCGGTGACGCCGCCCTCGCGCTCCCCGGCCTGCCCCGCCACATCGGCCCCACCTCCACCATCCTCGGCGCCCTGCTCCTGAATCTCGTGATCACCCGCGCCATCGAACTCGCCCTCGCCCGCGGCCGGATCCCCGAGATCTACGCCAGCAGCAACGCCGACCTGCCCGGCTGGAACGAATCACTGATCGCCACCTACCGGACCCGCGTCCGTCATCTGTAATTCCCCCCCCACCACCTCCCCGCTCCCGACGCGACGCACGTCGCCCTGCCTCCGAATGCCAACTCCGGGCTTGTGCCGACCCCGCCCTTTCTGCCACTACACCCACGTCGATGCGCCTGCCCAGTGCCAGCACCACTCCATCCGCGTTCAACGCGGAACGCGGAACCATGGGCACCCTCATCGGGATTATTATCCGGGCCCCGAGCGCTTGCTGAACGAGTCTTCCCTCCGCGAAAGCCCCGTTCCGCAACCCGGAACGGGGTTTCGCGTTTCTTCCCCCCAAACCCCGCCCACCCCATGAAAACCACGGTCGAAATCTACGACACCACGCTCCGCGACGGCGCGCAGGCCGAAGGCATCAACTTCTCCCTCATGGAC
>JBBQML010000907.1:0-2270 GCA_038328885.1 Verrucomicrobiota bacterium
GGCCAGGGCGGGGAGGCCTGGTGTAGGGGCGTGGTTGCCCGCCTCCGGGGCGGGGGCGGACTTGCGACTGCCAGAACGGTTTGCGGGAGGGCTGGCTCTTGAATGCCATCGGACGTCCATCCAACACGCCGCGGGTCCGGCTGGCAAAGCGGCATTTTCGAGTGTTTGAGCGTCGGTGTCAGTTCGAGGCCGGCCTGCTTCCGATGACAGGAAGAGCAGGGCCGCGCCGCAGACGGCCGCGCCGGCAAGTTGCGCCTTCCATTCGTTCTCGTCGTGCTCGTCCGCGGGCAGCCGGATCTCACGCGGAGTCGTCCTAGAGGGGAGCGCCGTCGCCGCGCGCCACACAGAGGCCGGTGCGGGAGGGGGCGGAGGCAAAGGAAAGAAGCGACCCCTGTGCGCCTGGCCCCCGGTAGGGGTCGTTGGTCACCAGCAGGTTTCCGTCCAGATCCAGGTAGTCGGCGAGTTCCGCAAGGTGGGCGGCTGCCGCAATGAGGATGCTGGTCTCGATCATGCATCCCAGCATCGTGTGGAGACCCGCATCCCGCGCGGCCCGGAGGGCTGCCAGTCCCGGACCCGGGCCCCCGGTCTTCACCAACTTCACGTTGACGGCATGAAAGCAGCCCTCGACCAAGGGCAAGTCCGCAGCCGAGCAATACGACTCGTCGGCCATGATCGGGAGAGGAGACCGCTCCTTGAGCCACACCCAGTCGGCTCGAGGGAGACCTGCCGGCATGGGTTGTTCGACGAATTGAATGTGCCCGTCACCGGCGAGCCATTCCAGCCGGGCCAGGGCCTCTTCCCGGGTGCGCCAAGCCTCGTTCGCGTCCACTCGGACCGGCTTGGTGGGGGCGACAGAACGCAGGGCCGCGAGGTTCTCGGCATCGGAAGGGCTGCCCAGTTTGAGCTTGAGGATGGGTCGGTCGGCGGCGGCGGAGACCTTGGCGTGGATGGCTTCCGGGGAGTCGATCCCGATGCTGAAGGAGGTCAGGTGCCGGCCTTCCGTGAACGGCAGGCCGAGGTACGCATGGAGAGGTTGGCCCGCCTGACGGGCGGCACCATCGAGCAGGGCGGTGTTCAGCGCGCACTTGGCCGCAGGTTCCCCAGGGGAGAGCGTCTCGAGGTACGCCATGCTCCCGGGTACATCGACGAACGACAACCGGGCCGGATCCACGCGGCGGAGGAAATCCTCCACGGTGGCGACCGTTTCCTGGTAACGGTTCGAGGGGGCGCTTTCACCCAGGCCTTCGCCACCAGTGCCATCACGGAGCCGCACGATCATGACCCCGGCTTCGTCGGTGCCCGGCCCGCCACCGGGACCGGTGCGACTGGCGATGGCCCAGCGGTGGGCGAGGCGAAGTCCGAACGGGCGGAAGGTCAACTCCATGCGCTCAGTACACCCGAGAAGAGCAGGTGGGGAAACCCGGAACCGGAATCACTGCGCCTGGCTCTGCAGGGCGAGGGTGTCCGTCCGGTCCCAGGACGACTGGAAGGCGGAGAGGGAGCGGGAGGCGGCTGCGTAGCTGATGTAAGCAATTCCTGCCAGGAGCAACAAGCTGAACGCAAAAGGGATGCGGGAAACAAACCTGGAGGAACCGGCAGGCTTGATCAAGGTCTGAGATCGGGCGGGCAAGGTCATTCGAGGAGCCCTGGCCCGCATCAACCTTACCTTGCCGACACCAGCGGTCGCAGGTGCCGGGATCGAGGTGAGATCAAGACCGAACCCGGCTTGCTCGTCGGCGTACCAGCCACCTTCCGTCGAGCCCTTGGGGCTGGCCACCACACCGACAGAGGATCGACCACCCAAATCAAGTGTTGCTGCGGAGGATGAGGTTCCAGCGGAGCAAGGCCAAGAGCTCAAGGTGGTGTTTCTTTCTAGTTCAATCTCCTCGCGTCGGGGCTATTAATGGCGCGCCGACGTAGGCGGGGCAAGCTAATTTTTTTACTTATCTACGATCCGCTATCGAGTCGACCTAGTTCCAGGGGCGATAACCGTGCCCTGCGGGCGACGGTCGGGGCTCGCTTGCCCTTGGCGTAGTGCGTTCTCGCTGAAAGACTCCGCACCTTGGCCGCTCACTGTGCCTGCCCGTGGTGGGCCAGGGTATCCGTGCGGTCCCACGACGCTTGGAAGGCCGACACGGAGCGGGAGGCGGCGGTGTACGCGGCGTAGGAAAGGCCTCCCAATAGCACTAGGATGAGGGCCAGCGGAAGCCGGGCCAGCCATCCCAGACCGCGCGGTGCCGATCCGGCCGTCTGTGGACGTGACGGGAGCA
>JBBQML010000908.1:0-2266 GCA_038328885.1 Verrucomicrobiota bacterium
GACGAAGCGCATCGACAGCGAGTTCACGCAGTGGCGCGTCGACTTTGGCGTGAAGCCTTCGTTGAGGAATACGTGGCCCAGGTGACCGCCGCAGTTCACGCACTCGAAGCGGACCTCGGCGAGGTCCGTTGTGGCGGCGAGCAACTGGTCCGCGTGGTGGTGACCCGGGGGACGTTCGACCGGGTGGCGCCGAAGATCGCACCGAACGCCGACGTCAGACCCGAGGCGGTATACGAGGACCTCAACGTGCTGGAGGTCGATCCGCGTGAGGAATTCAGCGTCGCCTGCGACACCCAATTGGTCACCGTGCGGGACGGCCTGCCGATCGCGCCGATCACCGCGTTCCGCCTGCTCGCGGTCCGACTCCACCACCAGGGCCGACGCTGCCCGATTCTGCTCAAGGACTCCCTCGAGTTCGAACCGGTCCCGCTCTCACCGGACGTCGCCCTGCTGCGGGCCTCGGTGGTGATCGGTGCACTGCTTACCGACGGCCTCGGCGACGCGATCCTGGTGCGGGGCGAGTCCGGTGCCGGGCTGTCCCTGCGCCTGGCCTTCAACATCCTCCAGGCCGCCGGCTGCCGGAGCTTCAAGACCGACTACGTGGCCTGTCCGAGCTGCGGTCGAACTCTGTTCAACCTCCAGACGGTGACCGCGCGGATCAAGGTGCGCACTCAGCACCTGAAGGGGGTGAAGATCGCCATCATGGGCTGCATCGTCAACGGCCCGGGTGAGATGGCCGACGCCGATTTCGGTTATGTCGGCGGAGCGCCTTCGAAGATCAACCTGTACGTCGGCAAGACCCCGGTGGAGTTCAACATCCCGGAGTCGGAGGCGGTGGACCGATTGGTCGACCTGATCCGCGAACACGGCAAGTGGGTCGACCCGGAACCTGTGGCCTCGTCCTGAACCCGCGTCCGGGAGCGTCGCGCCCACCGGCCGCTCGGCTTGAAACCGAAGCCCCATGCCTTTCAGCTCCGTCTTCGCTGACACGGCCGGACACCCGCTGATTGCGCCTTCGGTCCTGGCGGCCCTGCTCGCCCGTGGCAACCCCCGTGACACCGCACCAGTGACACCGTCCGAAGCGGAGATGTCAAACCGCCGCGCGTGGCTGGAAGTGCTGCAGGCCGCCCAAACGGCGGGGGTCCTTTCGGACGACAGCGCCACCCGTCTGGTCGACTCCGATTGCGAGCACGTGCGGCGCTACGAGCAACTCCGCCAGATAATCCCCGAGGTGGCCGAGGTCACGGGATGCCATCAACTCAGCGTCGAGCGCCTGGCCCGCGCCCTCCTCGCGTTCCGGTTGCTGGGCGACTACCTGGAGATCCTGACACCGCCGAAGATAACCTATGAGCGGACCCCGCAGGGAACGGTGGATCTTCTCGCGGCCTTCAACCTGGCTTTCCGCCGACTCGTGGGGGGGACCTGGTCGAGTGCGACCGGGCCGCATTGGTGGGGGAATACGTGGGGCAGACCGCCCCCAAGACCAACGGGGTGATCGACTCGGCCCTGGATGGCATCCTGTTCATCGACGAGGCCTATACCCTCGCCAAGGAGCGCGAGGATTTCGGGCGGGAGGCGATCGACACCCTGCTGAAGCGGATGGAAGACAACCGTGACCGCCTGGTGGTGGTGGTGGCGGGGTACCCCCAGGAAATGGACCGGTTCGTGCACTCCAACCCGGGGCTGCGTTCTCGCTTCAACCGGTTCGTCGAGTTCCCGGACTACACCCCCCACGAACTCTGCCGGATTCTGGCGCTGAACTTCCGTCGCAACGGCCTCCGTCTCGCTCCCGCACTCAAGGAACGACTCATTGGCCTGTTCCATGCCCACCACGCCGGACGTGACCAGCACTTTGGCAACGCACGCCTTGCGCGGAACTGCTTCGAGACCATGGTCACCAGCCAGGCATCGCGGCTCGTGAACGGCCCGCCCCCGGACGCCGAGGCACTCAGTCTGCTGGTCGCCGAGGACTTGGAGTGGCCGCCCGGGATGGTCGACCCGCTGCCGCCGTCGCCGGAGCGGCGCTATCGCCTGGTCTGCCCGGGGTGCGGCGAGGTCTACGGCTGGGCCGCCGACCTCAACCTCTCCGACGCGGAATGCACGAGGTGCAAGGCGATCTACGACGCCTCCTTCGGCGAGATCATCGGCGGCTGAGCCAAGCCGGCGCAGGGGCCGCACGCGGAGCGGGGAGCCGCACGCGGAGCCGCGCAGACCGCGGAGGATCTCACGAAGGGAGAGATCCACCATCCAGCACCGATCACCGCCG
>JBBQML010000909.1:0-2265 GCA_038328885.1 Verrucomicrobiota bacterium
CCGGTCGGTTCCTTGAGTCTCTCCTGGGTGGCAACGACGCGGTTGTGGGGGGCGTTGAGGCCCAGCCCAGCCGAGAGCGGATTGCACCACGGGAAGCCCCGGAACACCGCGACCCCCTCCCGCACGCTCATCCCAGACGCGTTGCTTTCAGTATGCGCGCCACCCGTAGTCCAACCACTTCGAGCACCCATGAATAGCGCCCCCAAGACAAGCCGACTCGCCTCAGGCACGTGTTGGTCATCAGAGCCGAGGCCGTTCCGCAGGCGCGAAACCGGATCCCGCGTGCCGGCATCCGCGCTGGCGTTGGTCCTGTGCCTCCTGGGCTTTGCCGGGAGCGGCCCCGCCTTGGCCGAGCCCGCTGCAACTCAGAGCCGCAACCCGGCCGCTCCGCCTTCGCCCTTCCGCGCCGTCAGAAATGCTCCGGGCGAGCCGGGTGAACAGAAGCGTGCCGTTGATCCTTTCAAGGATCTCGACCGCCCCAAGGCCGCGCTGGTCCCTGGACGTGACTTCGTTCCGGATTCCGTCGCGCTGAAGCTGCGCACCGCCCTACAGGTCCGGTCCGAGGCGAGGAAGGGCCAGGCCCTGGCAAATGCGGGGCCGACGCCGCAGACGACCAGCGACAGCCTCAACCGCCGCCTCGCCGACCTGGGCGTGAGCGCCCTCGCACCCGTCGTGCCGCCGCTCCTGATCCAGGCGCGTGCGCCCGCATTCGGCGCTGAACCGGCTCAACCCGCCATTCACCGATGGTATCACGCCGCGACCAAGGAAGGCGCCGACGTCCAGGAGTTGGCCCGGCAACTCCTCCTCGACCCGGGCGTTGAAGCCGCCGAGGTCGTCATGATCCGTCGACCCGCCCTGGTCGGGACCGGGACGGCCACTCCGCTCGACGCGAAGGCCGCAGACGCTCTGGAAACGGAGCCGAGCCCTCCCCGCTCCGAGTACGCCACCCCGCGGTCGATGGCCGCAGCCTCTGGCGCGGTGGACCCTCTCCGTGCCCAGCAATGGCACCTCGCCGCCGCCAAGATCCCCGAGGCCTGGGCCTATCTGGAGAGCGGAGGCCTGCCCCGCTACGGCGACCCCGGCATTGTCGTCGCCGTGATCGACACGGGCGTGGACTACACCCATCCCGATCTCGCGGCCAATATGTGGGTCAACAGCCGGGAGATCCCCGCCAACGGCATCGACGACGATGGCAACGGTTTCGTGGACGACGTCCACGGGGTGAGCGTCATTTACGAAAAGTGGAGTCACACGGGGGATCCGATGGATGACCATGGCCACGGCACGCACGTCGCCGGCGTCATCGCGGCACAAGCCGGCAACAGCGTGGGTGGGGTGGGCGTTGCCCCGAACGCGAAGATCATGGCCATCAAGGCCGCGCAGTATTCCGGAATCCTGACCTCGACCGACATCGCGGAGGCGGTCTACTACGCCGTCACCCAGGGCGCGGACGTCATCAACATGTCGTTCGGCGGCTACGGACGTTCCCAGGTGGAGGAGGACGCCTTGGCGATCGCCTTCGGCCAGGCGGTGCTGGTGGCTTCAGCGGGCAATGATGGCTACCCCAATGAGACCGATCCCTGCGATCCCTCGAGTCTTCCCCGGCCGATGTATCCGGCAGCCTTGCCCTGGGTTCTCGGTGTCATGGCGCAAGCCCCGTCCCCCAACGCTTCCGGTGAATGGCGTGCCACCTTTTCGAACTACGACGTCACTCCGGAGAGCCCCTACGAATACAAGCTCATGGCGCCCGGAGTGGATGTCTGGGGCACCTTGCCGAAAGGACAATTCGCCGCGTGGGATGGTACCTCGATGTCGGCGCCGATCGTTGCCGGCATGGCGGCGCTCGTCCGGACGCGCTTCCCCAACAAGGACGAATACCCGTCGCGCTTCATCATGGGGCAGCTCGCGTCCACGGGACCTCAGTCCTTGTCATCCGCCGGTTGCGGGAAGCGGCCGCCGGTGTCCGCCGTCCGTGCGGACGCGCTCGGAGCACTCACCAAACTGCCCGAGCCGTCACTGGCGTACCTTGAGCATTGGCTGTTCGACACCGCTTCCATCGCTGCCGGGAACGATGCGGATGGCGTTGTGGATAGCGGCGAAACCGTCGAACTCGCCGTCGTCTTGCGCAACCATTGGGGCAAGGCCGACGACGTCCTCGTCACGCTCGATCCTCGCGCCGAGAATGCCGTTCAGCCCGATCCCTACGTCGAGATGCTGCTGCCGTCGGTCCACTACGGCGCCATCGGGTCCTTCAACCAGGCCGAC
>JBBQML010000910.1:0-2264 GCA_038328885.1 Verrucomicrobiota bacterium
ATCACCACGAGGTCGTCGTGCGTGACATAGAACCTGGACGGGCGCAGGCCGTTGCGGTCCAGGCAGGCCCCGATCTGGATGCCGTCGGTGAAGGCCACCGAGGCGGGTCCGTCCCAGGGTTCCATGAGGCAGGAGTGATACTCGTAGAACGCCTTGCGTTCGTCGCTCATGCTCTCGTGGCCGACCCACGGCTCCGGGATCATCATCATGATCGCGTGCGGCAGGGATCGTCCGCTGAGGACGAGCAGCTCGAGGCAGTTGTCGAACATCGCCGAATCGGAGCCATTCGGGTTGATGATCGGCAGGATCTTCTGGATCTCGTGCTGGTCGCCGAGGAGCTCGCTGGCGAACATGGCCTGCCGCGCGTGCATCCAGTTGATGTTGCCGCGGAGGGTGTTGATTTCCCCGTTGTGCGCCAGGTAGCGGTAGGGGTGGGCCCGTTCCCAGCTGGGGAAAGTGTTGGTCGAGAACCGCGAATGGACCAGGGCCAGGGCGGACTCCATGGTAGGATCGCGCAAGTCGGGGAAGTAGTCTCCCACCTGGGCCGGCATGAGCATGCCTTTGTAGATGACCGTCCGGCAGGACAGGCTGGCGACGTACCAGAAGTGGGTGCCCGGCTCGCCGGCGTTGCGCACGCCCGAATAACCGCGCTTGCGGATGATGAACAGGGCCCGCTCGAAGGCCTGGTCATCGGCGATGCGGCGGTTGCGGCCGATGAAGCACTGGCGGTGGAAAGGCTCGGTGGCCCTGGCGGTCGCCCCGATCATCGAGTTGTCGGTCGGCACGTCACGCCAGCCGAGGACCTTCTGCCCCTCCTCGCGGACGATCCTCTCGAAGGCGCGCTCGCAGAAACGCCGCTGCCGCGGGTCGCGCGGCAGGAAGACCATGGCCACACCGTACTGTCCCGGAGCAGGCAACTCGAAGCCGTTCCCGGTCGCCGCCTGGGCGAAGAAGCGGTGTGGGATCTGCATGAGAATCCCCGCTCCGTCGCCGGTGTTCGGCTCGCAGCCGCAAGCCCCGCGATGATCCAGGTTCACCAGAACCTGAATCCCCTGCTGGATGATCTCGTGGGACTTTCGGCCCTTGATATTGACCACGAAACCCACTCCGCAGGCGTCGTGCTCGAACCGGGGATCGTAAAGGCCCTGCCGGGGAGGGAGGTCGTGCCAACGGGCCTGGTGAGGCACGGCTTGAGTGGTGTGGTTCGTCATCGGTCCTGCTCGACTCACATTTGGCGCCATGGCGGCGTCAAACTCGCGAAGCTTCTAAGGCCGGGGCTCCGGGATGCAATCCTTTGCTCAGGGAAAAACAGCCAAGCCGCACCGCCGCGGTCGAAGCCCTGTGGCAACCGCAGGCGCGCCGTGGAGGGAGTCCTCCGGCGGTCCTCCGTCGCGCCCGCTCCGGGGCGCCCGTCGCCGGCCTTGCCGGCATGGCTCCGCCGCGATCAGGGTCGAGCCATGCCGTGCGGCCGTTTCCTGCCCCTCGTCGCTTCCCTGCTCCTCCACGCCCTGCTCCCTCCAGGCCTCTCGCCGTTGGCCCGCGCGGGCCCGCGCCTTGACCAAGTCCAGGTCCTGGGCACCCACAATTCCTATCACGTCGCACCTCATC
This sequence comes from Verrucomicrobiota bacterium, assembly GCA_038328885.1. Classification (GTDB taxonomy): domain Bacteria; phylum Verrucomicrobiota; class Verrucomicrobiia; order Limisphaerales; family CAIMTB01; genus CAIMTB01. Next base: position 1,609 of record JBBQML010000910.1, read on the forward strand.
CTTCCCTCGACGCCCTGATCCGGTCGCGCAGCCCCGAGGTGGCGGACTCGCTCGCCTACACGCACCGACCCCTGGCCGAGCAACTCGGCCGCCTGGGGATCCGTCAACTCGAACTCGATCTCTACGCCGACCCGGAGGGCGGCCGTTTCGCCCAACCGGAGGGCTTGCGAGTCGCCGCTTCCGGGAACCTGCCGCCCCCGCCCACCCCCGACGCCGCGGCCCTGCGCGCGCCCGGAACGAAAATCCTGCACTCGCCCGACTTCGACTACCTCACCACCGCCGCCTCGCTGCAGGCCGCACTCCGGGAGTTGAACTCCTGGTCGACGAACCACCCCGACCACTTTCCGATCTTCGTCCTCCTCGAGTTGAAGCAGGACGCAGCCGGGCCGGAATTCACCCAACCGGTCCCCTGGACCGCTCCGCTCCTCGCGGCCCTGGAACGTGAGATTCTCGAGGTGATCCCCGCAACCCGACTGCTCCGACCCGACGATCTCCGTGGCTCCCATCGAACCCTGCGCGAGGCGGTCTCCAGGCAGGGTTGGCCCGAACTCGGGAACGTCCGCGGCCGGTTCGTGTTCCTCCTCGACAACACCGACGGCGTCCGCGACCTGCTCCTCGGCCCCTCGGCGACCCTGGCGGGGCGGGTCCTCTTCGCC
>JBBQML010000911.1:0-2261 GCA_038328885.1 Verrucomicrobiota bacterium
CGAGAACTCGCGCAGGCGCTGGCACACCTCGCCGTACGGACTCAACCGATAGCGGCCCCGATCGTCCGTGGCGGTCAGAAACGCGATGGCCCCGCCCGCCTCGGCGGTGATCTGACCGGCACCCGCCAGGTAGCTCATGAAAAGCGCCCGCTCGAAGAGGTTCAGGGAATGCCCGTGGTCCGGTCCGCTGTGCTCGCCCCAGATCTTCCCCGCCGAGTAGTCGGTGATGCTCGGTCCGTGCCAGGCGGAGAAATCGATGAACCAGGGCCGGGCGTACTGCCGCGCGGCACCCCGGGTGAGCGCCACGTGCCACTGGTAGTTGTTGATGTTCTCGCCGATCTCGCTGCCGAGCTGATCGAAACCGAACTCGGCCGCGTAATGATGCCAGGGAAAATGGCCGTTCATGGACGCCCAGGGATGCGCGGCTCCGGCGATGTACTGCCGGTGAAGGAACGCCTCGATCACCGTCAGGCACTCGGCGCGACTCGCGGGCGGCCCCGGGTAGCCGGCCCGGATCTTCCGCCCCGCACCATCCGTCTGCCCGTCGAGGTGGGTGAAGGAATAGCCCCACTCGGCCGCCACCACCGGGGACACCGCCGACTCGTACTCCCCGAGGTCATGCCCCCGGATCGACGCCCGCACGCGCTCGGGATCGTACGATGTCCCCAGCGAGGAGATCTGGATCTCGAATTGGAATCCCTGCGGGCGGATCGGGGGCGTGTTCCACACCCCGGGGTCGCGCACGTAACGGGACGGCAGGGGATCGCGTAGCGGGGAATCCCCGGCCCACAGGGTCACCGACGCGACCCCCAGCAGCAGCGCTCCCAGGGCGGTGACGCGAACCCTCGAGGCCAGACCTGACCCACTTGGAAGGTTCATGGTGAACGCCCGTCTCTCCCGCAGCCGAAGGTCGGAGGGTCCCCTGCGCACTGGCCCGGTGGGTCCGGATCCGTTCAGTTCGCCACCGCACGGAAGTACCGGAGCGGACGTGCTTCGGTCGAGTACAGCCGGCTGATCCGGTTCCCCGTCCCCGGGATCACCGCCTCGACGGTCGTCCAGTTCTCCAGGTCCAGGGACCCTTCGATCCGGTAGCTGACCGCGGGCGCCGCATAGAACTGGAACTCGACGGCGGTCCGGATGCTGGCGGTGCCGGCCGGGGTGCTCTCCTTCACGTTGGGGTTGAACCCGGCGCCAACCTCGAGGCCGTCCCCGAATCCGTCCCCATCCGTATCCGCGACATTGGGGTTCGTGCCGGTGTTCATCGCACTCCCGAAGGTGCCCGTGCCTGTCTCCACCAGGTCCCCGAGCCCATCGTTGTCCGTATCCGACTTCAGCGGACTGGTTCCGGTGTCGGCCGGCCCCACGTAGACACCGGTGCCCGTCTCCACGCCGTCGCGGAGCCCATCCCCGTCGGTGTCCGGCTTGTTCGCCGCGGTCCCGCGTTCGTACTCCTTGAGGTTGCTCAACCCGTCGCCGTCGAGATCCAGGCCCGCGTCATCGAGCCCGGGGTTGAGCCCGTTCGCCGTCTCGTACACGTTCGGTATGCCATCCCCGTCCTGGTCGTCGTTGTCCCCGACGGTCTCCACCGTGACCTTGTCGAAGTCCCCGAAGGTGTTCTCCGGCGCGAGGCTGCTGTCGGACCGCTGCTGAAAGAGAGCCACGGTAAAGCTGTTGCCGAATGCCGACAGCGTGAGGCTCGGGTTCACCACGTCGAAGGGGTTGACCGCCAGCGGCTCACCGGAGGACGCCAGCGTGGTCAGCCGGGTGCCATCCGCCGTGATCTCGATGACGAAACTGCGGAAGGCCTCGGCCCCGCCGTCGGGGTCGTTGGGCGGGAAATGCACGAACCCGGTGTTCGCGTTGGCGCTGCCTTCGCTGTCGACGTAGAAATCGCCCCAGTCCGGCGCGGTCGGCCGATTGGCCCCGGCCGAGGCCCGCGCGAAGGCGCCGGAAAGGCCCACGATGGCGAGGCCCGCAGACGAATCGGATGCGCCCCCGTCGCCGGCACCGGTCTGATTCAGGGGACGCAGGCGGGCGGTGACCCGGATGGAGCGGACGCCCGCCAGGGAGAACGGGGTGAGGGTTTCGATTCCGACGATTTCGTCCGCCGTGCCCGCCGCCAGCCCCATGCGCAACGAGGAGCCATCGGCGCCAATTCCGGCGACCACACTCAGGGCCACGTCCGGCGTGCCCGCCCCGTGCGCCTGCCACTGTTCGCCCAGAGTGAAACTGCCGAACTCGTCCTCGAAGACCACCGCGCC
>JBBQML010000912.1:0-2259 GCA_038328885.1 Verrucomicrobiota bacterium
CCCACGGTGTAGATGCCGGCGTCTGCGCGGGTGCCCACGCAGAGAAAACGGTTCCCGGTCGCGAGCACGACCCCGTCAAGGGTATCGCCGTTCTTGAGCGTGGTCGGGTCTGTCACCCCGGAGGTCAACGCCAGGCGGCAGTTGGCCCACGATTCGCCGGGCGAGATGACGGGAGCAGCCGGGGTGTTGTCGAAGTCGGGCATGGGTCAGCCTTACTCAAACTTCAGGGTCCCGAGCGTCGAGTGCAGGTTCTTCACCTCGAACTCGACCTGGTGGATGTTCTTCCCGCTCCACGGGTCGACCGCCTTCGCCCGCATGGAAACCCAGAGGTCGCCGGTCACCTTGCGGTTCGCGGCGTTGTACGCCTGGAACTTCAGCCAGCCCTTCACCAGCAGGCTGCCTTCAAGCGGGTTCCCCTGGTTGCTGGCGCCGGTCAGCGCGAGCGTCCCAAGGACGAGCTGATGGACCAGCGGCGTGATGTCGGTCGTCTTCCAGGACAGGTCCAGCTTCTGGCTCAACACGATCTCGTCGACGCGAACGAGTGTCCCGGGCCGGCCGGCCATTTTTTCGAAGGTTTCGGCGGCGGGGGTGATCTTGAACTCCTCGATGTCGCCGAGGGTTCCAGTCGCCCACCCGGCCTCGTCTGCGTCCGGTTTGGAGGTCGCGCTCGTGGTGCCCGGGGCCGACGAGGTGAACGCGAGACCCTGCGGAATGAAGAAGGCGTGCGGGAAGAATGGCGCGGTCTCGGTCGTGATGGGCATGGCGGCTTCGGGTTGAACGTTCCAACAGACGGGGAACGTCAACTCCCAGCCGCCCGCCGCCCCTGGTCAAACCGGGAGGATCGGCAGGTCGAGGGCGAGCAGCACCACGAGGCGCTGGACGCCGTTCAGGTTCCCGAAGTTCTGGAACGGCGGGTCGCCACTCCGCAGGACGGTCCCCGGCTCACCGGAGCGCTTCGCGCCCACGACGGCCTCGCGCACCAGTCGGAGCGCCTTCTCGGCTGGGATTTGCCGGCCCTCGGCGGCTCGGCAGACGGCGACGTTCTCCTCGATCACGACGGCGAGATTCAGCCGTTCGATGGCGGCGCCTTTGGGGTGATCGTCGATCAGACCGTCGCTCTCGATCTGCCAGACGACCAGCACGAGCCCGCCCTTCCGCAAAGCGTCCTCCCGGCCCGGCGTCTTCGGGTAGGTCCCGTCGTCAACGAGTACCGTCACCGACGCCAGCGGTTCGTACTCGCCAAGCAGGCCAGCAATCCACGGTTGGACTTCCTCGATGTTCATGTTCTGTGGGCCGCCCTGGCGGCGCGTTCGAGTCGCTTCTCGATGTCGACCAGGATGGCTCGTTCACGGGCGGCGAGGGCGTAGGACACGATCCGTTCGTCGTCCCCATGCCCGGCCCACTCGGAGAAGTTTTCGGCGTCGATACTCGGCTCGGCGGAGTCAAGGCGGTTCACCACCTTGCCCAAGCTCGACCAGCGGCCGACCCACCCGGACGGCGCGCCGCCAACGGAGACGTAAGCCGGCGCCCACCCGCCCTTCGCCCGGCCGACTTTCCCCTGCTTTCGCTGGATGTAGTCCTTGATCTCGGACGCGTCCGGACTGGAGATGCCCTGCTGCCGGCGGATGCGGCCATGAACGCGCACCTTCTCATGCAGGTCTGGGGTAAACGGCATGATCCGGCCCGGGAGGATCTTCGCCAGCGCTTCGTAGTTCTTCGCCTTGATCAGGGCGCGGATCGCGGGCTTGAACTTCGCCGCGATGATCGGCTGGACGGCCCGCATGATCTCCCGTTCGACCCGCTTTCGCCCTTCGGCGCGCGTCTTCGGCGGGGTTCGGTCGATGATGAACTTGAAGAGGAGCCGGGCCTGCGTGCGCATGACGACCCGCAGCTCGCCGCCGGTCCGCTTCACGAACAGCCGGACGGCGTCGTTGAAGTGGTCGGTGTCGGCCTCGAACGTGATGTTCAAAGTGGCTCCACTGGCGCTGCCTCGCAGGTGAATCGCACGGTCACGATGGCCGGATTGTCATCCACGTTGGTCACGCGATACACGAAGCCGCAGGTCGGGTCCTTGAGGACGGTGCCCATCCCGATGACGAATCCGTCCAGATGCTCGCGCAGGACGTGGACGCGGACGGCGATCGCGGCCTCGCGGGCGACGCTGAACTGCCCCTCGTCCGCCGCGACAGGTTCGAGGAGCACCTGGAGGGGGAGATCGCAGGGTGGCACCCAAACGAAAACCCCGCGCACGGAGAGTGA
>JBBQML010000913.1:0-2251 GCA_038328885.1 Verrucomicrobiota bacterium
TCCACAACCTCGTCTTCGTGAGCATCCGCAAGACCTACCCGATGCAGGCCTACAAGATCATGCATGGTCTTTGGGGCATGGGGCAGATGATGTTCACCAAGTACCTCATCGTGGTGGACGACGACGTCGACGTGCACAACACGAGCGAGGTGTTGTTCCGGCTCTGCGCGAACACCGAGCCCCAGCGCGACTGCCTCTTCACGAAGGGGCCGGCGGATGTCCTGGATCACGCCACCACGGAGATCGCGATGGGCACCAAGCTGGGGATCGATGCGACGCGGAAGCTGCCCGGCGAAGGATTCCGACGGCCCTGGCCGCCACTCATCCGGATGGACCCTGGGGTCAGGGAGGGGTTGGCGCGACGGGGATTCTCCTGAGTGTCTTCGGTGCATCCCCACCCCGCCATCCGCGCAGGGATCGGGGTGCGCAGTCCAAGGGATCCCGAGCCCCGCCAGTCGACCGCAGGGCTCGAGGCGGGGAGACTCAGGTCACGAGGGGCCAGCGGAACGTCGACACCAGCGGGACGCGTTTGCCTGAGGCGGACGATTCCCGGGCGGCGGTGATGATCTCCAGAACGTGGAGGGCGTGCTCCGGGGTCACGCGAAGCTCCTTGCCGGTGACCAGGCATTCGGCCGCCAGCGCTGCGCCCTGTTGCCAGGTATAGCCCTCGGAATCGGTCGCGTGCCGCTGGAGCTTCGGTTCCTTCCGGCTGGCGAAATCCACGCCATGGGGGGCCCAGTCATAGCCCACCAGCCCCAGGAACCCTTCGGAACCCACCACCGTGATCGTGTGCCGCTGCTCCCCGCTGCCGTCGTGGCCATGCGGGTTGAAGTAGTTGAACCCGGACTGGACGTGCGAGATGACACCCTGGCCGTGGTCGAGGAGCACCATGGCGTTGTCCTCCTCGGTGACCTGGATGCGGCCCTTGTCGGAGACCGTGCGCTCGGGGGTGACGATGCTCAGCATCGCGGACACGTGCTTCACGGGGCCGAGCAGGCCGGTCAACGAAGTGAGGTTGTACACCGCCAGATCGGGCAGGCTTCCGCCACCCTTCTCGTAGAAGAAGGCCGACCAGTCGGGACCCTCGTGTCCATAGTCGGCGTGGGCCGCGGCGATTCGTCCGAGGGCGCCTTGGGCGAGCTTGCGGGCCATGAAGGCGAACTGGGGGCACTGGACGGTGATCGGCGCCCCCCAGAGGCGCACCTTCTTCTCGAGCGCGAGGCGGAGGAGTTCCTGCCCGGCATCGAGGGTGTTGGCGATCGGCTTCTCGCTCCAGACGTGTTTGCCTGCCTGCAGCGCACGCCGGTTGATCTGTTCGTGCACTTGCATGTCGGTCAGGTCCACCAGGAATTCGAACGGTTCCCCGGCGAGCATGGCCTCGATGTGAGGGTAGTGGTGGGCGACCTTGAACCGTCCCGCCTGGCGTTGGGCGCGGTCGGGTTTGATATCGCAGAGGCTGACGACCTCGACGAAGGGGCTCCGGGTCAGGACGGGCAGGTAGGAGTTGGAGACGCTGCCACAACCGATCACGCCGGTGCGGACGCGCCGGGCGGCTGCCGGCGCGGAGCCGGCGGATGGCGCGAGGGCTCCGACGACTAGGCCGGTCCCGGCGACCACCGCGGTCCGGGTGAACTCGCGGCGGGTCAGGGATGAGGGGGGCAGAGGTGTGGACATGGACGTGGTGGGGGAGGGGTTGTGCGTTCCGGAACGTCTCGGGGTCGGTGGAGAGTGGCGCGACGGCAGGGGGCTTCAAGCCCTCGAATGGGGTCCGGTTTATTCTAGACCCGCCGAGGAAGATGCCCTCAGATCGGCCGGCACTGGCGCCAACCCCTGTGCGGTTCCCCCCGGATCGCGGCACCCTTGGCAAGGTGCGACCACGGCATGAACTCCCGATACTCCCGCCGCGAGTGGCTCCTGGGGTCCCTCATGTCGAGCGTCGTTTGTTCTCGGAGATCCCGCGGCGGTGTGGAACCGGCACGAGCCTCCGCGGCTTGGAAGCGGCGCCGCCCGCTCGGGCGCTCGGGTATCCGGGTCACGCCGCTGGGGTTGGGATGCGAGGACATCCGGGATCCGGACCTGGTGGCCGTCGCGGCCCGCGCGGGGATCTCCCACTTCAACTGCTTCCCCAACCGCGGAGACCTCGGCCATCTGCCCGCGGTCGGCCAGGCCCTGAAGCCATTCCGGGCGAGGGTCGTGCTGGCGGGGGGATCGCGGGCGCGCACCGGACCGGAGTTGCTCGAGGATCTGGATC
>JBBQML010000914.1:0-2243 GCA_038328885.1 Verrucomicrobiota bacterium
GGACCTCCTGCGTCCGGGCGTGGACAGCTTCGACCTGGGTCAAACCGAAAGGCTCGCGGACACCCCGGGGGCGCTGGCCCGGGTCTGGCGCAGCACCAGCGGGGTCCGACGGATGGTGGTCAGCGCCGAGGACAGCTTCGACGCCAACAACCGGCCGCTCACCTTCCGCTGGGCGATCACCCGGGGCGACACGAACCGGATCACCGTTCGGCCCATGAACGAACGAGGCTCGGTGGTGGAACTGCGTTTCGGCTGGACGGAGCGCCGGTCGGTCCGTCCCGGCTCGGCGCTGGAATCCTCACGGCTCGACCTCGCGCTCTTCGTCCACAACGGCACTTGGTGGTCTGCGCCAGCCTTCGTCACCTGGCTGCTCAGCGACCGCGAAGCCCGAACCTACGCCGCCGACGGCCGCGTCATCGACATCGCCTACGCCACGCGGTCGACCGGGTTGAACCTCGGAGCGTTCCTCCCCCTGCTCGAATGGTTGCAGGCGCGCCCCCCCTCGCCCGGGGCGGAAGCGTTTCGGCAGCTGGCAGGCGACGAGTTCGTCGGGCAGTTGCTCGCGGATGAACTGACCCTGCGTCCCGCCGAGGAGCGGCTGGTCGCGGCGCGGGAGGCAATCCGCCGTGCCGAGGCCGAACTGAAGCGCGCGCAGGAGGCCTTGGCCGCCGTCCAGCAGCCCGACGCCGCGGCGAAGACGAATGCACCGGCACCCGCCCCTCCGCCGAGCCCGGAAGCCATTGCCGAGCGGGTCCAGGCGGTGAACGCGGCCCAGGGCACCCTCACCTGGGCCAAGGGCGAACTCGCCACCGCCGACACTGCGAACCAGCTGGCGACCCGGTCCGCGGCAGGCAGCCTGCGCCAACTGCTCCTCGGCTGGGCCGCCGAGCCCAACCTCGCCCGCACCCAGGCGGCGACCTGGGCCGCCCTGGCCACCAACGTCCCGCCCGAGGCGCAGGCGCGCGTCCGGGAGTCGCTCCGGGCGGCCCGCGAGGCCGGCCTGACCCCGGACCCCGCGAACGCCTGGGGCTTCGTCCCCTCCACGGAACTGCCTGCCTTCACCGCGGCGGAGACAAACCACCTCGCCCGCCTTAACGTCACGCTGCTCGACCAATTCCTTCGCGTCCCCGGCGTCCGTTGGACCCAAACCGTCAACTACTCCCCCACGATTCTCCTGCCCCGGAAGAACTGGCGCGATGTCTACCGTTACGACCGTGCGGGCCGGCTACTCGGTTGGATCCGCTATGCGTCCGGGCCCGCGCGCGAGTACACCGCGGAGGGACACCTCGTCCGGCAACGGGACGAACTCGGCCGGCCCCTCACCGCGACCACGCGCACCTACACTTTCAGCAAGGAGGAAGTCGTCGAACGACCCACCGGGAAGAACGTCCGCTACCACTACGAATCGCCCCAGGACCTCCGCGGCCACGCCGAACCCGAACCCTGACCACCTCTCGATGCACACCCCGACCCAGCCAAGGCTGCCAACGCTCCCAACACTCCCGCGCCTCGGTCTCATCCTCAGCCTGCTCCTGCTATTTCTCGCCGTCCCGACGACGCGCGCCGCCGCGCGAACGGCGGCCGACGCACCGTTCCTCCGCGGGGAACTGATCTTTCCCGCCGAGCACTGGCACAACCACGGTTCGTGCATCGTGGAGACGCCGCGCGGCGACCTCCTCGTCTGCTGGTTCCACGGTTCCGGTGAACGCAAGGCGGACGACGTCCGGGTCGAGGGCGCTCGCCGGCGGCGCGGGCAGGAGCAGTGGGGACCGCGCACCACCTTCGCCGACACCCCGGGGTACCCCGACACGAACTGTGCCATGTTCTTCGGGCCGGACGGACGCCTCTGGCTCGTCTGGCCCACGATCCTGGCGAACCTCTGGGAAAGCTCCCTCCTCAAGTACCGGACCAGCGACGATTTCGAACGCCCCGGTCCGCCGCGATGGAGTCCCGAGAGCGTCATTCACATCACGCCCGGCCCGGAATTCGACGAGGCCATCGAACGCTGGATCCCCGAGGTCGAACGGGTGCTCGCCAAGGAGGAACTGCCGGCGGGCGACCGGGAGGAGGTCCGGCGCTACCTCGCCGTCATGCGCGAGCAATCCACGGACAAGCTCTACCGGCGACTCGGGTGGATGACGCGGGCCCACCCGTACGTCCTCGACGGACGCCGCGTGATCCTGCCGCTGTACCACGATGGATTCTCCTGTTCCCTGATGGCGATCTCGGATGACCTCGGCGCC
>JBBQML010000915.1:0-2242 GCA_038328885.1 Verrucomicrobiota bacterium
CAGCACGCCCTCGCCGGGGCCATCCTGGGCATCGAAGCCTCCATGGCCGATGAAATGGAAGATGTGGAACCCGCCCTGACGCAACCGGGTCTGCAGGGCCGAGAGCGTGGGTTGGGCGAGCCGCTCCAGGCCGAGTAGTCCTTGCGCTTCCAGGGGGGCCACCGCCGCCTTCAATTGGAGCCATTCGCGCTCGACGTCGAGGGGCTCCCAATCGGACGGCCCGCTGACCATCACCAGGGCCTGAAGGGGAGGCTGAACCGCGAGCGGTCGGATGCGGCCGGGGAGCTCGAGGTAATGGACGAGGGGGGTGTCATCGGACAGAAGAAGGAACTGGCCGGCCCGGCTATCATAGAGGAACTCCCAGGGCAGGTTGGAGAGTTGCGGGGCATCCGACAGGCGGAGGCGAAGCCGGAGGCCGCGGTCCTGGTGGGTCGCTTCCTGGAGGCTGGCGCTCCAGCGCTCGCGCACCTCCCCGCCGAATACGGCCTCGAACAACCGCGAGCCCAGGTCTCGTGCCGCGGGGGCGGTCTCGGGAGGCGCCGTGACGGCCGCAGTGAGTTCAGCGTCCGTGAACGGCGCCTCGAACGCATGCGAACCCTCGCCCGCCGGGGAGTTGACCACCACCGCCCGGTAACCCTGGCCGGAGCGCTCGAGCCGGAGATCGAAGTCCAGGTAGTCAGGGATGACCATGGGGGGAGAATTGGGGAAGCGGTTGCATCGTGGATGAACCGATGCCGGTGGTGAAGATATATCACTGGTGACCAGTAGGCACCTCAGCACACCGGTCCCGTCGCCCGGATCGACTCGAGGGAGTTGCCGGCGCAGGGCTGGACCCGCCGAGGCGCTGGTGTCTCACTTCGCCGGGTCTGGCAGCCCGTTGAAGAAGTCCGGCCATCGCCCGGAACGACGCAAAGGAACCCCGAAAAGCCAATGAACGCGCCCTGTCACCACGGCGACCACGAGACAAGGGGGCTTCTTGAAGTCTGCTAGACCGCACCTTCCGTCCATGAACCTCCCACCGTTTCCACGTCTGCTCCTGGCCCTGCTGGTGGCAGCCCTGCCGTTGAACCTGAGCGCTGCCTCCAGTTCCGCCACCATCACGCTCGAGTCCTTGGTCGCCGAAATGACCGACCCCGCCTCCGTCGTCCGCTTCCCCGACCCGCTGTACCGCTCCCTGCAGGCGTCCAGTTACAATCGGGAATCCGTCCGGCGCGATCAACCGGGATGGTACGCGGACAGCGATGGGCTGGGCTTCCTGCGACAGGAGAACCGTGCCGGCCGCGAGGAATGGGTCATCATGGAGCACGACGGCCCAGGCTGCCTGACCAAGCTCTGGACCCCATTCTTCTACTTCGACTTCAACGATCGCACCGGCCCGAACGTCCGGATCTACCTCGATGGGGCCGCCGACCCGATCGTCGATGAAGGGCTGATCGCGCTGGTGTCAGGCCGGGGCTCGGTGGCGCCGCCATTCGCCGCCTTCACCGCGCGGGCGGGCAACCTCTACCTCCCGATCCCCTTCGGCCGCGGTTGCCGCGTCACCCTGACTGGCAAGCCGTTCTACCACCTGATCAATTACCGTGCCTATCCCTCCGGCACGACGGTGGAAACCCTGACCCGTGAACGCCTGGCGGCGGCGAAGGACGCGCTCGCCTCGGCGGCCACCCGTCTCTACGCCGAGCCGGGCCAGGAAACCGGGACCCGGCTGACCCGCGCGGAAACCATCCGCCCCGGTCGCGAGCTGCGGCTCCGATTGCCCGCCGGCGCGAACGCCCTTCGCCAGTTCCGGCTCCGCCTCCCCGCCGCCGTCACCCGCCCCGGCACCCTGCGCTCCACCGTGCTCGCCCTGACCTTCGACCGGGAGGAGACCGTCTGGTGCCCGGTCGGGGATTTTTTCAGTTGCCCGGACGCGTTGCACCCGTTCCATACCTGGCAGCGGACCGTGACGAGCAACGGGCTCTTCACCTGTCGATGGGTCATGCCCTATGCGCGATCCGCCACGGTGCGCGTCCGAAATCTCGGCTCCGAACCCGTGGAGGCGCAGATCTTCGCCACCGTCCAGCCGTGGGCCTGGGACGCGCGCTCCCTCCACTTCCACGCCCGCTGGCGCCCGGACGATGTCGTGCCCGGCACACCATTCCAGGACTGGAACTTCGTCGACATCGAAGGACGCGGTGTCTACGTGGGCGACGCGTGGACGGTGCTGAATCCGCAGCGGAACACCTGGTGGGGGGAGGGGGAC
>JBBQML010000916.1:0-2237 GCA_038328885.1 Verrucomicrobiota bacterium
CCCGGGCTGGATTGGACCTGATGGCTGTGAAGGGCAAGGGCACCCGGAATTTCGCGCGTCGCACCTTCCATTCGCTGCGGCACAGTTTCAGTTCGATGCTGGCCAGCCACGGGGGTCTCCGAGGAGATGCGCATGCGCCTGACCGGGCATTCATCGCGGGACATCCACCAGCGATACACCCACATCAACGTGGGGGAGCTCCAGAAGGCCATCGACGCGATTCCGAGCCGCCCACAACTGCCGCCTTCCTCGCGCGCGCCGGGTACGCGGCGGGGAACGCCAATGTGCTCATTCAACATCTTCGTGACCAGATCCTACCCTTGAGGAGACACCCACCGGCACGAATCAATTCGGGGACTGTTTTGAGGTGCGCGATCGCTTGCGGGGTCCTAACGGCGCGGTCCTCCTCGTGAAGACCATTAGGATGCGCGAGCACTTGTCCGGCGAATGCCGCTTCATTACGTTGCTTCCAGATAAAGCGAAGCGGACATGAGATTCGAGCTCTACTCCGAAGCCGTGCTGGCACGCGACCTGCCGGAGCACCGTCTGCGTCGCGGCGATCTAGTGAAGCTCGTTGATCACCATGTCGCCCTTGACGGAAACGAAGGATACTCGATCGAGGTGTTCAACGCCCTGGGCGAAACCATCGCCGTGACTGCGGTCCCGGAGAGAGACTTGGAGCCGCTTCGCGAGGACGAAGTGCTGTGCGCCCGAGTCCTGGCGACGGCCTAAGGAGCACCGGGCCGGGCAACGGACCTCTGAGGCTGACGCGAGGTCGCCAGCGCCGGGGGCGCTGGTGGAGCAGGCGCTGCCGCGGCGAGCGTGAGGATGAGCGGAGGCCGTTGCCCGCGTTGGCCCCGACCCTTCTGCCCGCCGCCGACACAGCCGCCACATTCAGGTGGCATCCCACGCGGGGTGGCGTAGCGTGCCGCGGTTTCACCCCAGTCCATCCCATCGCCATGAACCCTTGGTCGAGGCAACGCGAAGTCCTGCTGCAACTGCTGATTTTTTGCATTGCCACGGTTGGTGCCTGTTCCAGGAGCTCCGGGGCATCGCCCCCGGTGGTGGGCAACGTCCGCGCCCAGCAGCGGCCGGGAACGCAGGTGGTGGATATCACCTATGACGTGGCCGATGCGGACAGCGTGCGGTTGACGGTTAGCGTGGGGGTTTCGGACAATGGTGGGGCGAGCTTCGCTGTCGCGGCGAGTTCGTTCAGCGGGGAAGGGTATGGCGCGGGCGTGAGCCCTGGGAACGGGAAGCGGATCGTGTGGGACGCGGGGAAGGACTGGCTGAACCGGTTTTCGGCGAACATGCGCTTTCGGGTGGTGGCGACGGACAGCGAGGAGCCGTTGAATCCCGATCTGCCCGGGCTGGTGTGGATCCCGCCCGGGACGTTCACGATGGGGAGCCCGCCGACGGAGCCGGATCGCGGGGGTGACGAGGGTCCGCAGACAATCGTGACGTTGAGCCGTGGGTTCTGGCTGGGGAAGTACGAGGTAACGCAGCGGGAGTACCTGGCGGTGATGGGGACGAACCCGTCGTACTTCACGGGTGATCTGGATCGGCCGGTGGAGAAGGTCAGTTGGAGCGACGCGACGGACTTCTGCGGCCGGCTCACGGCACGGGAGCGGGCTGCGGGGCGGTTGCCTGTGGGGTACGAGTACCGGCTGCCGACGGAGGCGCAGTGGGAGTACGCGTGTCGGGCGGGGACGACGACGGCGACAGCGTTCGGGAACAGCCTCAGCTCGACCCAGGCGAATTTCGACGGCGACTACCCGTACAACGGGGGGGCGAAGGGCCCGGATCTGGGGGGGACGACGAAGGTGGGGAGCTATGCACCGAACGGTTGGGGTTTGTACGACATGCACGGCAACGTGTGGGAATGGTGTTTGGACTGGTGGTCGGATGCCCTGCCTGGGGGACGCGTGACGGATCCGAAGGGCCCGGATTCGGGCTCGGGCCGCGTGCTCCGCGGGGGCGGTTGGTCCTTCCGCGGGCGGTACTGCCGGTCCGCGTACCGCTTCTGGGGCAACCCGGACGGCCGCGACGGCGACCTCGGGTTCCGCGCCGCCCTAGTTGCAGTTCCCTGAGAGAGGAGAACAAAGGAACATGAGAACGAGGGCGAGTGGAGCGGCGGAGCCGGCCGGAGTCGGGAGCGAGGGACGAGCCCCGACGGAGGCCTGCGCAGCCGCGGAGCGGGGTCGTGAGCGAGGGGAGGAAGCGGGGGTCGAGGGGGC
>JBBQML010000917.1:0-2235 GCA_038328885.1 Verrucomicrobiota bacterium
CCGCCCGCGTCGGTCCGGCGCACTCCCAGCAGGCAGAGCGGTACCCGCACGGACTCACCCTCATGCCGGATGCCCACCATCTGGAGTTCGTAGGCGTCGACCGCCGAACCGTTGACCACCGGGGTCAGGCGTCGGAGCCAAAGCTGCCCGATGGGGATGGTCTCCTTGCCGGCGCCCTGCAGCGTCGCCGCCGTGAGCTTGGTTTCCGGGAGGATGAGAGCTCCGTACTCGCCGTCGTGCCCGGCGAACGGCCGCTTGAGGTCGGCGTCCACCCGGATGGGGGCCGCCATCGTCGTCGGTTCATGGAGGGCCGCCACGAAGGCGTAGCGCATGGCTTCCTCCCGCGGCAGGACCTCCTGGGACATCGCCGGGGAGGCGGTCGCCCATAGCGCCACCAGCGCGGCAGCCGCGAGGGGGAGATGGAGGTTGGACAGGGTGGGGGTCGGTTTGGCAATCAGGTTCATACAGCCACAAGTAACGCCGGCGCCCGCGCGGCCGTTACACCGGGCGCCCCGTCCCCTCATTTGGCGTCCGACCGCTCCAACTGCAGCACGTCGAGGCCCAGGTCGTTCGTCCGCGGTTTGAGCGGCTCGAAAGCCGCCTTCTGCTCGGGGGTGAGTTCGCCCTCCACCGCGGTGACCAGACGGTTGATTGTGGCCGCGCTCCGCGCCATCGCGTCCCAACGGATCTGCCGCAACTCGGCGAGCGCCGCACTCAGATGGGCCTCCAGTCGCCCTTCTTGTTCCGGGGTTGGCCGCACCATTTCCTCAAAACGGCGCGAAGCACGCTCATGCCATGCCTCCGGGTCGGCGCGCTGCCGCATCTCCCGGCTCCCGACCCGATACCCAATCGCCCCGCCGGTCGCCGCACCAAGCAGGGCCATGCCCGCCAGGCTGGCCACAATCATTCCGTGCTTCCGCGCATTCATATCAAAGGCGCCACAGGACTTCGGCGACGGCGTCCTCAACCCCCGGACGCAGGGACGGGGCCTCCCGGCCGTCGCCGATCACGACCAGAACACAGCTCACGAGGATCGCCGTGGCCACCGCCAGTCCACGGGTTCCGTACCAGCGCCACCAGTCGATGAGTTCCCAGTCGTCCTGCCCCGGGCCCGACCCGGCACCGAGGCGGCGGGCGGTTTCCGCCAGATCCGTTGGGGGCTCGGGAAGCGGCCGCGGGGACGCCCGGCGCGCCACCTGCAGACAACACCGCCAACGCTGGTCGAATCGGCTCATGTGCCCTCCTCCTCCGCTCGCAGCTCCGTGGCCGCCCGTCGAAGCCGGGACCGGGCGCGGAATGCCCGCACCCGCACCCCCACGATCGACCAACCGGTCAGCGCCGCCACCTCCGCCACGCTCTGCTCCTCCAAGTCGAGGAGGGAAATCACCAGACGATCGTCCGCGGACAGCCGCCGCAACAGCCGTTCCACCATCTCCCTCGCCTCGCCGGCCGACGTATCCGGCGGGACGGCGGTGCGTTCCGCGAGGTAGTCCAGCCACTGGCCCTCCCCCGCGGGCAGGTCCGCCTCCCGCAGTTCCGGCCGTCGTCGTTCCGCGCGCAGGGCATCCAGGCAGGTACGTACGGCGAGGCGGGAAACCCAGTGTTCGAAAGGGACGCCGACCCGGGCCTCGTAGCGATCCAACCGCTCGAAGATCCGGGCGTAGATCTCCTGGGCGAGATCCTCCTCGGCCAGGCGGACCGGAAGGTGGGCGCGCACGATCTTCATGACGAGCGGATGCAAATGAGCCACGAGATCGCGGGCGGCGACGTCGTCACCCTGTCGAATCCGTTCGAGGCAAGGTCGGGTGTCGAACGGCGCCGCGTGCATCCCATGGATCTCAAGATTCCGTCATGCATAACGCCGACGGAGGCCCGGACGTTACAGCACGTCCGGCCCCCGTGCATCCACAGGTTGTCGGTGCGGTGGACCGTACCAAAGCGGCGGCGCGCCTTGGAGTGCGCCGAGGAGCCCGGCGAGGCGGCGCTTTGGTATCCGGTCACCCACATGGATGCACCCGTCCGGCCCCGACCGCTACTCCCGCTCCGCCTCCGACTCCTGCGCTGACTCGTCCTAGTGCCCTTGCGCTTGCTCCTGGGCTTGCTCCTGGGCTTGCTCCTGGGCTTGCTCCTGGCTCCGGAGGGCGGTGCAGGTCAACCCCCCGTCCCGGCGGCCGGGCCGCGGTACCCGAGCAACCGGGCAGGCAGGAACAGAATGGTGCGAACCAGGGCGAAGAC
>JBBQML010000918.1:0-2234 GCA_038328885.1 Verrucomicrobiota bacterium
TTTAAGAACAGGTACCCGGTCGGAAACGTTCCGCTGGCCGGGTCGGCGATAAAGGTGGCCGGCATGATCTGCCGCCAGGTCCCCGGCGTCCCAGCCCCGGCGCATGCGAACTCCGCGCCGTTCTGGTCCCGCCAGAAATCGCCGAGGCTCCACGCTCCGGAGACCGGCGGGCCGTTGAGGGTGTTCGGGCTTCCGTTCTGGTAGGTGGGGACGCGGCGGAACAGTTCCTCTGACGCGATGACCCAGTTCTGCTGGGACAGGGCGACGAAGCTGGCGGCGTCGGTGACGTTGAACAGGCGTCCGGGGGCGATGGTGCTCATGTTTTCCTCACGGTGATCTCGTCGAAGTTCAGGGACCGCAGACCGGCCAAAGAGTAGTAGGCCCGCAGCTTGAAGTCGGTCTCGGTGCCCAGGAGGGCGACCAGTTGGGCGTTGGTGATCGTCACGGGGCCGGTGTTGCCGGCGAAGATGAGCTCGCCCTTCAGGGTGCCTCCCGTGGTCAGCACCTGGATGACTGTGGCGTCGGCCCTGCATTCCAGGTTCTGTGTCACGTTAAACCCGAAGCGCAGCTCGCTGGTCGGTGTCCAGCTGACGAGGATGTCCTGCCCGCTGTCGTAGGTCGGATGGGCGCCATCCTCGAAGACGCGGAGGTTGGTCGGTGCGGCGGGGCGCTGGGCTCTGGCCTGGATCGTGACGGCGATCTCCGGACAGGTGGCGAGGTCGAGTTCCTGCGCAAGCAAGTACGGCTGCTCCTTGAAGGTGGCGGTCCCCTCCGGCAGGTCGGCCGTCCAGGTCACCGGCTTTTCGAGGCCCAGCGAGAGCACGTAGGCCGTGGCCCCGCTCGGATGCGTCTCGGCCCGGGTGCCGAACCACTCGCGGAGAACTTTCAGCGTGTACCGCTTCGGCCCGGTCAACTGGGCATCGTAGCCGACCATGATTTCGCCCCCGAGGAAGACCTGGAGCGGCTGGGTGGTGGTCGCCTCTTCGAGCGTGGTTTCCTCCAACTCCCAATCGTCGCCGGTGAAGGTGATGTCGATCGTGGCCTCGGCCAGCGTCCCGGCGTCGAGGGCGACGTTCAGGGTGGCCTTCATGGCGAAGGACGAGCCCCCGGCGACCTGGACGAACGAATCGGTGGTGCGCTCCCAGTAGGCGTGGAACCCGTTGGTCAGCGGGTCGCCCCGGACGGGCAGGAAGATCAGGGACGGCTTGGCCTCGCGCAGGTAGCCGTAGGGCAGTTCGAGGGCCACGTTGGCCAGGAGCGCCTGCGCGGAGTACTCGCCCTCCGGTTCCACGTCATCGGGAGCCACTGCGGTCGGGATGGCGTTCAGCCAGGCCCGGTCCTCCTTCCAGTGGATGGCCACCTCGGGCGAGTCGGGCTTGTCGACCGTCAACTCGGCGATGCGGACCTTCAGCGCGGTCAGCCCGGCGGCGGTGTGCGTCAGGGTGACGAGGTCGCCGACCTGGACCCCGGCCATGGATGGCCGTTTGACCCGGCAGGTGCCCGTCATCACGGGCAAAGCCGCTTGCCGCCCGAGGCCGGCTGCTATCCGCCACGCCACGGCCTGCTGCGTCACCCACGGGCGTTCCACACTGCGGGTCCGGACGCTTTCCGTCAGCGCGAAGTTCCCACGGTCCCGGAACGAGACACCGTCGGCGGTCCACGCCTTCTCCCGGTTGGTGAACTTCACCGTCAGGAGGTTGTACGTGCCCTCCCAGCCCGCGGCGTCCACGTCGGGCGGATCGGTGAAGTCGTCCTCGTCCCAGGCTACGGTCGCCTCGCCATTCCGGACCAACCGCAGGCCGATCTTGCCCGAGGCGGGATCGATGACGGGAAAAGCGTCGATGTTCTCGATCAGGGCGCCGAGGACCTGGTTGAACGAGGTCGGCGAGGTCAGGACCGGCGAAATGCCCATTCCCTCCACGGCGAGCGCGGCCGCCACGGCGTCGAGGGCGGCCTGGTCGAGTTGCGACGCAGGCAGACCGAGGCCGAACACTTCCGAGGTCCACAACTCGGCGAAGACGGCGACGGGGTTGGCGTCTTGACCGATCAGGGGCGACGCCGTCATCCACGGAACCACCGGCGCCCGGCGCAGCACGAACTCCATGTTCGGCATCGAGGTCTTGTTCGCCCCGAGGAAGAGGTCCACGACCACGTAGCACTGGCGGCGGTAGGCGGGATGGGAGACGCCGCTGGCGGCGAGGTCGGTGTCGAGCGGCTGCGTGGCGGTGCCCCAG
>JBBQML010000919.1:0-2216 GCA_038328885.1 Verrucomicrobiota bacterium
GCCCGCGGCTTGTCCGTGAGCGAGTTCAGGAACGCCACCAGCGACTGGACCTGCTCGTCGCTCAGGTCCTTGCCCAACTGGTGCCACCCCATCCGTTTCACCGCGTCCTCCAGCGTCGCCACCTGGCCCTTGTGGAAATAGGGTTGCGTGATCGCGATGTTGCGCAGCATCGGCACCTTGAACTTGAACTCGTCGTCCTCGTCCTTGGTCACGTCGAAACGGCCCTTGTCGTCGGTCGGGAACGGGTTCACCAACCCGATCTTCTGGTACACCTGCCCGCCCAACACCGGGCCATAGTGGCAGGTGGTGCAACCGAGCGTCAGAAATTCGTGCAACCCCTGCTGCTCCTTCGCCGTCAGCGCCTGGTCGTCGCCCTTGAGGAAATCGTCATACCGATCATGCGTCACTAGCGTGCGCTCGAAGGCGGCAATCGCCCGGGCCACGAATTCGTACGTGACCGGGTCCGCCTCCCCCGGGAACCCCTCCTTGAAGAGCGCCAGGTACTTGGGCATCGCCCCAAGACGCTTCACGACCTCGTCTTCATTGGGCATCGCCATCTCGACCTCGTTCAGCACCGGACCCTTCGCCTGGGCCACGAGGTCGTCCGCACGGCCATCCCAGAACTGGGCGAATTGGAATCCGGCATTGAGCGTGGTCGGCGAATTCCGCCCGCCACGCTTCCCAAAAGCCCCCGGTGAGGTGGCCTCGTTGTCCACTCCCCCGCGGTTCTGGTCCACCAAGTGACAGGAGTTGCAGGACTGGCTGCTGTTCTTTGAGAGCGCCTTCTCGAAATAGAGCTCGCGCCCCAGCTTCACCAGGGCCGGGGTGTCCGTCTCCGATCCGGGCATCCGGTCCGGGATCGGTGGGGCCATTTCGATCGCCTGCTTGCGCAGTTCGGCCGACGGAGGCACCTCGACGGCCCCGAGGGGAGTGTTGCACAGCAGCAGGCCAACGGCGGCCAGGACGCCGCAAGAAGCCGGCTTCATCGCGAAGGAACGTTTGTTCATGATCACTTGGTTGTAGGTGGGTATCTCTGTAGTGCAGCATCCGGTCGCGGGCAACGGTTTGGGGGCGAAAGCTCGCCCCGCCCCCGCCCGGCCTCGTAGGGTCGGTCGCAGGTGCCATACCATGGTCGATCTGCGTGAACTCGGCTGGGACCCCGCGTGGGAACAGGCCTTCGAACCCCACCGAGACACGGGTCACAGCGTGGGCCGCGTCGCCCTCGAGGACAAGCATGCCTTCGTGGTCGTGACCGCCGGCGGCGAGAAGCCCGCCCGCATCTCCGGACGCCTGCATCACCAGACCCCCAACAACGCCGACCTGCCGAAGGTCGGTGACTGGGTCGCCCTTCGCCACAAACCCGGCGACACCCGTGCCGTCATCCACCATCTCCTCCCACGACGCACCTCCCTCACCCGCAAAATCCCCGGCCGCGAGGCCGCGCCTCAGGTCCTGGCCGCCAACATCGACGTCGCGTTCATCGTCCAGGCCCTCGACCAAACGTTCAATGCCCGCCGGCTCGAACGCTTCCTGGTCATGGCCCATGAAGGGGGAGCTCAGGCGGTGGTGGTCCTCAACAAGGCCGACCTCGCCGAGGACGACGATCCGCGACTCGCCGAGGCGCGGGCCCTGGCCGCTCCCGCCCCGGTGCTCACCGTCAGCGCCCGAACCCGCCGCGGCCTGGCCGGGCTGCGCGCCTTTCTCGCCCCGGGCCGCACCTGCGTCTTCGTCGGCACCTCCGGCGTCGGCAAGTCTAGCCTCATCAACCGCCTCCACGGCGAAGCCATCCAGCCCACCCTGGAGGTGCGGGAACATGACGGGAAGGGACGCCACAGCACGACCTGGAGGGAGTTGATCCTGCTGCCCGGCGGCGGGCTCGTCATCGATACTCCGGGCATGCGCGAGTTCCACATGTGGCTCGCGGATGCCGGCCTCGAGGAGGCGTTCCCGGAGATCGCCGCCCTCGCCGTGCAATGCCACTTCCGAGCCTGCTCCCACACCCGCGAACCGCGCTGTGCCGTGCAGGCCGCCATCGCCGAGGGCACGCTCGCCGCCGAACGCTTCGCGAGCTTCCAAAAACTGCAGCAGGAACTTTCCTGCCTCGCCACCGAGCGCCGCGAGCACACGTACCAGATGCGACGCCGACACGCGGGCGCCATCCGCCGATTCGCCCACGAACCGCCGCCCTTGGAGTAGGGAACGCCCCCCGGTCCTGG
>JBBQML010000920.1:0-2209 GCA_038328885.1 Verrucomicrobiota bacterium
GCCTGCATCTCCGCCAGATTGGTGACCCGGGGCACCACCTCGATAGGGCTTCGACCGTTCCACTGGCCAGGTGCTTCCAAGGTGAAGTTGGGCTCGGGAATGGTCTCCCGGATCGTGAGGGGGATGTCCCGTGTCTTCAGCCCCCCCGGGTAGAGCGCGTTGAAACGGAGGGTCGCCGTCCTGTCGCCCATCACGCGCCCAGCCTCGAACACGAATCGGAAACGGCCGACGGCGACCACTTCCTCCGCTCCGTCACGGACCAGGACCCAGGAGACTTTCAAGGCACCACCGGCCTCGGCGGACAGCGTCGCGCTTTTCCCCTCGGGCACCGCGAGCGTCGCCGGGAACACCGAGAAGGCGGTACCCGGCTGCACGACCGGCCCCGTCAGGTTCTGCATGGGCTTTTGGTTCTCGTATTCCAACCTCACCCAGTCCGGCGACCGAGCGACCTTCGAGATGCGCACCTCATCCAGGTCGCCGATGAAATCATAGTGGTCATACCACCCGCCGAGCCACATCCGCATGGGGCTCCGGATGTCCAACCGATCCTTCCAGGAGTGCTCGTGGTGCCAACATCCATCGAATCCAGCGTGCCCACCGCATCCCGGGGAGGACCGCTCAGGTGCCAGACGCTCAGGTACCCGTTCGAACCGCCAAAGACCGCGGGTCCGCTGGATTCGCTGGTGGCGTCGGGCCTTCCCCAATGCACGGTGATCTCCTGCCGCGTGTTCCCGGTGATCCTCGGGATCCGAACCCAGACGCTAGCCGTGCCCTGGCGGGCATCCCACTCCTCGATCTCGTAAGAGAGCGGCGCTTTGGCGCTGTCGGAGAAGCGGAGATCCTCCCCGTTCGGTTTCGCCTGCTGGAAGGGAAAGAAGTCCCGGTGGAGTCGTACCAGCAAGGGGAAGTCACTCTCCGATGCCGTCGCCGGCAAATTGGCGCCCTCGGGTGTGGTGATCGGCCAGAGCGATCCCGAGTGCTCCCAGCCTGGATAGCGTGCGGCGGCCGGTTCGGCCATGGCCGGGAGGGCCAAGCCGAGTGCGCCCAGCCATCGAAGAACGTGAATGAAAGTCATGCGTCGCCCCCCGGGATTCCTCTGGTTTGGCACACCTGTGAACGGGTGCGGGGCCCGCTCGTCGTCGCAGACCCCCGCCTGACAACGATGGGACGCTCGCGAGCAGTTTGGCGAGTTCACTTCGTGGGCCCGGGAGGGCACGGGGACGGGGACCCGCCCCGCCACAAACGCATTGTGCTGGCGGCAGACAGCCTCAGGCTGCGGCGACGCCCCTGGCAGATTACCCCCACCCAAAAGGCCCGAAGCCATGAACGACCAACCACCCCTGAGCCGCCGCCAGTTCCTGCGAGACGCAGGCCAGGCGGCCACGACGCTGGCGGCCGCCTCCACGTTCGCCCCGGCGGTTCTTTCCGCCCCTTCCCCCGCCCGGACGATCGGGGTGGGCTGCATCGGCCTGGGGACCCGCGGAGGCGATCTCCTCGAGGTGGTGGTGCATGCACCCGACGTCAAGGTGGTGGCCTTATCTCCCGGCTCCGGGACGATCGCGAAGTGCCGGACACATGGGCGGCGACCTACCAGTTCGAGAAACTGGGCCGGACGGTCGTCTTCACCGGGAGCATGAATACCAGCATCCGGCAGCCGGTAGAGATCTGCGGCCGGGACGGAGGAGATCGTCTGAGCGGCGGGAATTGCAGGAAGGAAGACCCGGCATGAGAACCCCCTCCATTCTGCTGATGTTACCCAGCCTCGTATCCCTGGCTGGTGCGGGACAGGAAGCCAAGGACGCAGGCCAGGTCGGGAGCGGAAAGGCCACGCTGCATTCCCAGGGCCTGCACGGTTACATCGGCTTCAGCGCGAGCCGTCCCCCCGCGCGGTCGGAGTTCAGTGCCGGCATGGGCTTTTACTCCGCGGTTTGGCCGTTGGTGGACCGGCCTCTCGCCGACTTTCAGATCGGACTGCCCAGCGCCTGGATCACGCCGGACAATTCGGACAACAAGGACCAACCGCTGGCACCGAAGGGAACGCTGGCCCGGACGTGGCCGGAGCGGGGACCCACCTGGGAGAGCGTGTTCCAGACCGTCGAGGGAGGCCTGGGCTACTGGGCGGGCAACCACTTCCGATACGGCCCCCCGAAATTCAGCATGAATGCCACCCCGCAATGTTACGACTACGAGGTGGGGTCCCCGGGATGGT
>JBBQML010000921.1:0-2209 GCA_038328885.1 Verrucomicrobiota bacterium
GGGGCGCCAGGCGGACTACGAACTGTGTCGTCGCTGTGGCGAGGAACGAAGCACCTATGGCCCGGCAGTTCCCGGCTCGCTAGCTGCAGGAGGCTAGCCCTGGCTTGCAGACTGCCTGAAACGGATGGTCACCGCTTACCGGTCGACAAGCAGCGCAATGTGGCTGCCGTTGGTCGTCACCGCATGCTTGGGTTCGGCCCCAGCCGGGGGGGTCAGGATGTGCGAGAGCCGGCCCGCCGCCGGAGGGTGATCACGACGAGTGCCCAGATCGCGAGGATCCCCGCGGCGAGGGTCACTGCGATGGCCACGCCCTCGCTGGGCTGGATCGTGCCTGATTCGTGGACGACGTCGCGGATCAGGGACGCTACGACGGCGACCACGGTGCAACTGACGAACATCGGCCACGGGTGGCGACGGATCAAACGGCCTGCGGTGGGGATGGACATGCCGTCAGCCTTCTCCGCGACCGATCCCAGGTCGTAGGCCGTAGGTCACGCTCAGCAGCGCCATTACGCGACTGCCGCTACCGGGCACCAGCGCTGACTCGCCATCGCCGCCGCGGCACTCGACCGTCGGCAATGAACGGCGCTTGGCAGGCGTTATGTCCCAATGGTCTTAACTTAGGTCCGCTGAGGCAGAGTCCAGAGGATGACTTTGGTTCGGGGGCGCCTGGGTGCTCGGTCGGCGGGCTTCTTGGTGGGAAAGCGGCCGCCGGGGCGTTTCTGGGAGCGCACGTAGGACCGGGGTGGGCGCAGGGGTAGGAGGTGGCGGCGGTAGGTGATCTCAGCAGTGAGGTCGGACTGGAGGTCGTCGAGGTCAGCGGGGGGAAAAGGCCGCGGCGTCACTGACGCGGGCGGCGATGGCGTTCTTGGCGCAGGTGAAGGAGATCCGGTCGGGGTCCAGGCCTGCTTCCTGGGCGCTGGTGCAGATCAGGGTGCGGATCGCCTGATAGACGCACAACGCGGCGTAGAGCTCCTGGCGGATCATGTCCGGGGACTTCGAGCGCAGGACCACGGATGGCCCGCCGCGGATGCCGGTCTCCAACTCACCGAACGCGCTCTCGAGCTGCCAACGCTGCGCATAGGCGTCCGCGGCATCCATCATGGAGAGCTGGGCGGGGTCGAGAAGGTCGGTGACCAGGCAAAACACCTCCGAGGTGTCCTGGTCGTCCTCGGTGGACACCGAGTACTCGATGACTCGTACGGGGATCCCGGGGATGTCCGCGCCCCGCTTGCCCTGGCGGCGCAATTTGCCCGAGACCTCCGGGTCGGCGATACGGGAGAGGTAGCTCCCGTCCGCAAGGACGCTCAAGACGGGCAGGTCGGTGTCGGACTTGGCCCGGAACAGCAGATGGGCGCGCGTCGCGATGGTGTCCTTCAAAGTCTTGTGGGACAGGAAGTTGCGGTCCGCGACCAGGAGCATGCCCGGGCCCAGCAACCCCATGAGCTGGGCGGTCAGAGCCTGCTCACCGGTGGTGATCCCCGCGCACCTCGCGCCCATCAACGCCCGGGACCCGCACTCGGCCAGTGCCACCACGCGCACCTGGGCAAACGCGCCCGGACCGGACCCGCCACCCGGGCGGCCGAATTCAGCCGCGTTCCTCGCGGTGGCCGGCACATCCACGGTCAGGCCGTCCACGGCCACCAGCCGAAGGCCCGCCACGTACGCCCACCCGTCCTCCTTGCCGGCCAGCGGCCCCGCGACCCGGTCCAACAGGTCCGCCATCACCTGCCAACCCAACCTCCCGCGAGCCTTGGAGATCGCCGCCGGCGACGGAGACATCCCCGTCGCGACGCGGTCCCGGAACGACTTCGCCCAGTCCAACCCGCCGATCAGCTTCACCCACACCTGAGAGTAGGAGGACTGGAAGAACAAGATCATCGCCAACGTGTAGTACACGACCAGGCGCGCGGGCAGCACGCGGATCCGCTGCTCACCAACACCTGCCCCCGCCACGACCTCATCAACCAGCGACGGCGGGAACACCCGCGTCAACACCCCCACCGCCATCCGGCCCGGCAACCGATCCTCATCCAGCCCAACTATTTGCTGCCCCACTCTCGCCATACACAGACCGTAGCACCCGTCGAACCTAAGTTAACGCCATTGGAGCATGCCGAGCCCGATGTAGCCTTTGTCGCCGAGGTGTTTCGGCGGGTCGGCGACGTCGAGAAACCCGGATTCGCGGATGGCTTTGGTGTCGTGGGTT
>JBBQML010000922.1:0-2209 GCA_038328885.1 Verrucomicrobiota bacterium
TAGGATCCCGGCACGCCGCGCCAGATCTGGCCACGCCCCTTCCGGAACGCAAAGCGGGTCTTCACGTCACCCTCCAGGAGTTGGGTCACCCACTTGGCCGGGAATGGCGGCTTCCAGGCGAGCGGGACGTCCGTCTCGAGTTGGGTGGGCAGGAGGACATGCCGGTGCCAGAGATTCGGGGCACTCACCGCGGTCAGGTAGACGCTTTGCCCGTCGGTCTCGAGGTCGATCGAACCGAAGGACTGCCCGGCCGCCGAATCCTCTCCTACGTGGAGGCTGAGCTGTTGTCGGCCCCGCGGCCAGGTGAGAACCAACTCGGCCTCGCCGTCACCCAGCAATCCGAGGAACAGGTTCTCCGATGGCAACCGCAGCACCGAGGCAGCGGCGTATTTGCCGGGCGCGAAGATGAGGTCGTCGCCGATCACACTGGGCACGATGCCGTAGTCGATCGGGCCGTGGAACCGCAGGGTCTTCACCCCGACGGGAGCCTTGACCTCGAGAATCTCCGACCGGCCTAGAAGCAACACCATCGCCCCTCCGGCGTGCCCCGTTTGCATTCCCCATCCCGGGTGGGACAGGGCGATCGCCACCTCGTCGGCGGAATAGCGGAGCAGTTCGAGGCTCGCGGGGCCGGGCGGGGGAGTCGCGGGCGGGAGCGGAAAGCAATCGACAACCCGCCGCCCGAAGGGCCTCGGGTGCCGGGGCGCTTCAGATCCGGTTGCAGGCAGTTCCTTCGCGTAAACGGCGACGCGACCCTGCGAGGAGGAGAACACCACGGTGACGTAGTGATTCTCCACCACCGCGTCGCCTCGGAAGGTGTAAGCGCGTCCGTAGTAGCCGGGGTCCGAACTGGCCTTGGGGGGATCGGCCTCCAGCGCGAGCAGGTCCCGGGGTACGGCCTTCCACGACGCGCGATTCCCCGAGATCAGCGGATCCGTGCCGCGGCCGCCGGTATCCCAGACCTCCACCTGTGTGGCGGCCACCGCACCGGGGAGGACGGCGAGGCAGGTGACTGCAACCAGGAGGGCGATGAAGGCCGCTCTCGGAGGACTTGCGTGGCTGTTCAGCCGGGGCGCTTGCATGTGACGGTGGCGGGTAGGGGGGGTACAAACGAACCCCAGCTCCCGCAGCCTCCGTCCGGGGCGGCGGGACCGTCAACGGCAAACCCGGGCAACCGCCTCAGCCCATGCACTCATGCACGTGATGGGGATACGGGAAGTCATCCGTCTGGGCGGTGTCCTTTGTCGGCTCCGGCTTGGTGTCCTCGCGCAGGAACAGGGACTCGCATTGCTTGGTCAGTTCCCGTAGTTGCTGCCGGTCGCTGGCGGTCGCGGGGCGGTATTCCTTCGCGGCGACGATCGCCTTGTCGAGGAGTTCGACATAGGACGGCGGGATGCCGGCGACCACACCCTGGAGGGAGAGCGAGAACCGGAGGGCGGTGGAGACCTCCTCGGGAGTTTCGGTGGTCCGGTACCACCAATCGCGAGTCCGCTCGACCCCCTTGGGCCAGGCACCCATCGACATCGCCTTGATCGCGATCACCGCCGAACCTCGTTGCTCGGCGGCGACGAGGACCTCCCGCCCGAAGTCCCGGAGGTAGAAATCCGCGAAACTGATGGGGAACATCGCGGTGTCGAAGTCGAAGGCCTCGAGGGCTGCGAGCGCAGCCTTGGTGCTGTGGGCGGAGAATCCGATCCCGCGGATCTTTCCCTCCTGGCGGGCCTTGAGGAAGGCCTCGATCGCGCCACCGGCGTCGAAGGCACGCTTCACCTCGTCGCGCGTCACCAGGTGGTGCATCTGGTAGAGGTCGAAGTGGTCCGTCTGGTGCCGCAGGAGCGAGCGATCCAGTTCCTCCCGCACCCCGGCGGCATCGCGGGCCTTGGTCTTGCACGCGAGGAAGATCTTGGACCGGTCGAGTTGCTTGAGCGCCGGGCCCAGGCGGACCTCGCATTCGCCGTCTCTCCCGTAGGCCGGGGCGTTGTCGAAGTAGTTCACACCCTTGTCGAACGCTTCCCGAACCGCCCGGTTCGAAGCGGCCTGGTCCAGGCGCATCAGGGCCAACCCGGGGAACCCGATGATCGAGACCTCCTGTTTCGTCCGGCCCATCAGGCGACGAGGGAGACCCTCCACCCGGCGGACGATGTCGTCGCTGGCCTTGAAGTCGGCGAACAGTCGTTCACACCCCAGGGTCGTGGCGCTGGCGGCGCCA
>JBBQML010000923.1:0-2208 GCA_038328885.1 Verrucomicrobiota bacterium
CCGGCGGCCGGCAGCGCCTCATGGCCACCACCGAGGACCTGCGCCGGTCGTGCGTCCGGGGCACCCCCCTCGAGAGTGCGGCTGCCCCCGAGTTTCATAGTGCCGATCTGGCGGTTCTGCTGCACACGCCAGACCCCGAGATCCGACCCGGCGCCAACCCGTTCAAGGGCGGAAGTGGCTTCCTCGGGGACACCTTCCCGGGCACGCGACGAGACCCCCGCCGACAGCTCTGCCTGCGCGTTCAGCCGGTGGTCACCCGGTTCCCGCTCGGAGCACCCGTGCGGCTGCATCTGCGGCTCTGGAACCGTGGACCGGAGCCGGTGCTCGCTCCGGCACGGCTGCGACTCCTGTCCGGCCACCTGCGGGGCTCCGTGACCTATCTCGGCCCTTCCCATGGATCGTCGACAGCACCCCCTGGCCACGGCCGCCCGGCGCCCTTCCTCGCTCTCACGGTGTCGGAGTTCTCGGACTGGCTGCAACCGTTGCCGCCACGGCGAGGCGAAATCCGCACCGGATCGCTGACCTTGACCCGTGGACCCGAGGGCAGCCTGTTTCCCCGGGTCGGCAGATTCCGCATTCTCGTCGACGTCTTCTGCGTGCGGCGGGATCAGCCCGTTCGGGTGAGCGGGGAATGCCAGGTGGACATCGTTCCACCGGCCGAGGCGGACCTCGCCCGGGCGGTGCTGGCCGAGCCGCAGACACACCTGCTGGAGCAGCTCGGCGGGGAGCAATTCGGGCGGGCGATCGACGTGCTGGGCTCGACGACCAAGGACTCCGTCCTCGGAAATCACTGGCTGTATACCCAGGCCAGGTGGCGGGCCCTCGCCTCGAAACCGGAGTTCCTGGAGGCCGCGCGTCTGCTGACCAGCGACGATCTGGTGCTTCACGCCGGGGATCTCGAAGAATGCGCCGAATTGCTGACGCAAGCCCAACTCGCGCTCGGCGGCGACGAACCCGACCTGCGCGAGGCGGCCCAGGCCCTGGCAAAGCAGGCGGGGGTCTTCGGCGGCCTGGTCGTTCCGACGGCGCTCGTGAGGCTGGACGAAATCGCGAAAGGGGTCCTGGCCGAAAGACCCCACGGATCGGCGGCCGCGACCGCCCAGTAGTCGCCGCGGTCACACGGCGCTCACCCCGGTCACCTTCCCTTCCCACCCCACGGGACCAACCCCTCGCTGCGCCTGCGCGCTCCGCGGCCACACTCCGCCTCCCACAGCGCGAACTCACGTCCGCTGCCACGATCCCCGCGCGCAGATTGGCTGGGTCGATCCAGGCGCAGAGTCTTTCGATTCGGCCGGCGAACCGCTGAAGGTGTATGACAGCGCCGGATTCACCACCCGGCCATGAAACACACGGACATCCAGCGGATCCACGAGGCGGGCCTGATCACCGCCGAACAACGTGGGGCGATCATTGAACACTTTCACCTCCGGGAGGACACACGGTCCTTCCTGACCGTGATTTCCCTGGTGGGCGCGGTGCTCATGTCGGCCGGCGTGATCCTGCTGATCTCTGCCAACTGGGATGAAATCCCGGATGGACTCAAGATCACGAGTGGGTTGCTCCTCCTCGTCGGCGCTCATGCGGGTGGCTGGTGGTTGCGCGACCGGTCGGGAGCGTACCCGCGCGCGGGCCAAGCCTTGTACCTGGTGGGCGCGCTGCTCTTCCTCGCGAACATCGCCCTGCTGGGACAGATCTAT
Source organism: Verrucomicrobiota bacterium (assembly GCA_038328885.1). Classification (GTDB taxonomy): domain Bacteria; phylum Verrucomicrobiota; class Verrucomicrobiia; order Limisphaerales; family CAIMTB01; genus CAIMTB01. Next base: position 1,698 of record JBBQML010000923.1, read on the forward strand.
CACCTCTCTTCGCGCCTGCCGAATGCGTTCCTGGCCTGGTGGCTGGGCATCGCGCCACTGCCCTGGATCCTGAAGTCACGCGCCCTGAATGTCGTCAGCCTGCTCGCCCTGGGGATCTGGTTCGGGACGGAGGCGTGGCACGAGAGCGGCCTGCTCGCCTTCGGCGACGACGGGTATCCGCTCATGCTGCTCGCCCTCCTGGGGCTCGTCTACTACGGGCTCAGCCTCGCCCTGCGTCCGACAGCATGGTCGCTGTTCTCCGGAGATACCGAACGTCTGGGTTTGCTCATCTTTGGCGGTGCGCTCTACCCGTTCACCCTCGGGCCATTCCATGAGGGGGCGCTGGGCCAGTTCCACGGCGGATCCATGGCTCCGTTCGGAGTCCTGGCTTTCGCCGCCGCCGGTTTGGTAGTCTTAAAATATTTCCTTCAACTGGTAATTTTGAAATTGTGGAATCTTTCTGTTGAATCGGTTCATTAAGCAGAGTTGAATCCCCTAACATTATGGCAAA
>JBBQML010000924.1:0-2194 GCA_038328885.1 Verrucomicrobiota bacterium
GCTCCTCCCGGAGTGCAGCGGGAAGCAACGCGCGCCGCCGCTTTGGTACGGTCCACCGCACCGACAACCTGGGGATGCACGGGGGGCCGCTAGCAGCCCTTTCAAAAAGTCTGGCAGCCGCCCGGAACAACGCAAGGGAGCCCCGAAAGGCCAATGAATGCGCCGTGTCACCACGGCGGCTACGAGACAAGGAGCCCCGAAAGGCCAATGAATGCGCCGTGTCACCACGGCGGCTACGAGACAAGTTCCCGCACCACCTCGCCGTGGACGTCGGTGAGGCGCATGTCGCGCCCGCCGAAGCGGAACGTGAGCCGCTGGTGGTCCAGGCCGAGCTGGTGCAACAGGGTGGCGTGCAGGTCGTACATCTCGAGGCGGTTCTCAACCGCCTTGTAGCCGAACTCGTCGGTGGCGCCGTATGCCATGCCGCCGCGAAATCCCCCACCGGCGAGCCAGACGGTGAATCCATACGGGTTATGGTCGCGACCGTCGCTGCCCTGGGCAAACGGGGTGCGCCCGAACTCCCCGGCCCACAGGACGATGGTGGATTCCAGAAGCCCATGGGCCGCGAGATCCTTCAACAGCGCCGCGATGGGTTGGTCGACCGCCCGCGCATTGTTCTCGTGCCCCGCCTTGAGGTTCCCATGCTGGTCCCATCGATCCCCGCCCACCGCCGGGCAGGTCAGTTCGATGAACCGCACCCCCCGCTGTACCAGGCGTCGCGCCAGGAGGCACTGGCGCCCGTAGATCCGTGTCGGCTCGAATGGCGCGTCCAACCCGTACAACGCCCGGGTCGCGGCGGTCTCGCCGCGGAGGTCCATGAGCTCCGGCACGGCCGACTGCATCCGGAACGCGAGCTCCTGGTTGGCCACGGCGGATTCGACCGCGTCGGCAGCCCCCTGCCGTTCGAGCCAGCCGTGATCGAGACGCCGGACGAGATCGAGCTTCCGCAGCTGAGCCGCCTCGGTGGGCTCGCCTCGCTGGATGTTGGCCACGGGCAGTTTGCCGGACTTGAAGATCGAACCCTGGTACGCAGCCGGCAGGAACCCGCTGCCGAGGGTTTCCCGCCCGCCTGGCGGTGTGAGTCCCCCGTTGAGCACCACGAACCCAGGCAGATCCTGACTCTCGCTCCCAAGCCCGTAGTTGACCCAGGCGCCGGCGCTCGGCCGCCCCACCAGGCCCGAGCCGGTGTGGAGAAAGTAGTTGGCGGAGGTGTGCTCGGAGAACTGGGAGGTCATCGAACGGACCACGCACAAGTCGTCCGCGCAGCCGCGCACCCGGGGGAAGAGGTCACTGACCGGAAGTCCGCTCCGACCACCGGGGCGAAACTCCCAGGGCGAACCCAGGGTGAGGCCGTTGTCGTTGAACTGGGTGGGCTCCATCTTCATCGCGAAGGGCCGCCCCTGTTCCGTCGTCAGTCTCGGCTTGGGATCGAAGGTGTCCATCTGCGATGGGCCGCCGTCCATGTAGAGAAAAATGACGTGCCGCGCCTTCGCCGGGTGGTGGGTCCCCACGCGACGGCCCGCCGTGACCAGGGGTGATGCGCCAAAGGCAGGCTCCTGCCAGAGGGCGCTCGCCGCCAGCGCGCCGAACCCGGTCGCACAGCGCGAGAGCATGGCGCGCCGGGTGATGGGCCGTTCTCGAAAACGAAGACAGTGGGACATGGCCTCCTTCAGTTGAGAAAGATGAACTCCTTGGCGTTGAACAACCCGTGGCAAAGATCCGTCCACGGAACCCGCGCGTCGCCACCCGCGAAGGCGACAGCGTGGCCTTCAATGAAGCCCCGAGCCAACTCCCGCTCGGCCACGGTCGGTTCCCGCCCGTACGCCGCGCGGTAGAGCCAGTCGATACCCTCGGCCACGTCCGGGCCTGCCTCCCTCAACCGGCGGTCGGCGAGATTCTGCGCCTGGGCGAGGACGAAAGGATCATTCATCAGCGCCAAGGCCTGCGCCGGCACGTTGGAGGCGCTGCGGCGTCCCACGGTCGTGGCGGGCACCGGCAGGTCGAACGCCAGCATCAAGGGGGACAGGAAATTCCGGCGCGTCTCGAGGTACAGACTCCGACGTCCTGCCCCATCCAGCGGACCGCTGGCTTCGGGTCGGCCGCGACCCTCCATGAACGGAGTCAGATGCATGGCCACCGCCGGCCCACCCATCGCGGGATCGAGCCGGCCCGACACCGCGAGCAGGGCGTCGCG
>JBBQML010000925.1:0-2184 GCA_038328885.1 Verrucomicrobiota bacterium
TGGTCGACGAGAATGCCCGTCGGGCTGCCGTGGGCGGGCGGCCGCTCTTCGTCCTGCACGACCTGATGTATGGCTCGCTGGTGTTTCGCGGGGTCGCCAATGCCCACCCGCTCGCGCTGGTGCCGGCTGCCGCGCCGTGGGTGGTTACGGTGGACGGTGTTTCCAAGGCCTTCGCCGGCACCGGCCTCCGGGTAGGCTGGGCCACCGGAGCGCCGGCGGTGATCGCCAGGATGAAGGATTTCCTCGGGCACGTCGGCGCCTGGGCTCCCCGGCCGGAGCAGGCCGCCACCGCGCAATTCCTCGGTGATCTCCCGGCCATTGCGGCCTATCGTGCCGACATGGACGCGGCGGTCACCGCCCGGCTCGACGCGCTGTATGAGGGGTTCATCGCATTGCGTGAAGCGGGGCATCCGGTCAACTGCGTCCGGCCGCAGGGCGCGATCTACCTCTCGCTTCAGCTTGATCTGGTCGGGCGACGGGTGCAGGGCATCGAAATGGCAAACAACGAAGCAATTCGGAAGGTGCTGCTGGAGGAGGCCGGCATGGCGGTGGTGCCGTTCGACGCCTTTGGGCTCTCGGAGCAGACCGGCTGGTTCCGCCTCTCGGCGGGCGCCGTCTCGCTCAACGATATTGCCGACGGGCTGCAGCGAGTCCGCCTGCTGCTGGAGCGGGTTTAGGCGGTCGGATAGCCGTCGGGGTTCTTCATCTGCCAGCGCCACGCATCGGCGCACATGTCGTCGATGCCTCGCTGAGCCTTCCATCCCAGATCTGCGCGAGCCAGCGCCGGATCCGCCCACGCCTCCGCCACATCGCCGGGGCGACGAGGCGCCATCCGGAATGGAATTGCTTTCCCCGTTACACGCTCGAAGGCCCGCACCAGTTCCAGCACGCTGTATCCGATCCCGGTGCCGAGGTTGCAGGTGACCACGCCGGGGTGAGTCGCGAGCTTGTCCAGCGCGGCGAGATGTCCCCTGGCCAGATCGGTGACGTGGATGAAGTCGCGGACCCCGGTGCCATCCCGCGTGGGGTAATCGTTCCCGTAGATCTGGAGCGCCTCGAGCTTACCCACCGCGACCTGGGTGATGTAGGGCAGCAGATTGCTGGGGACCCCGCTGGGATCTTCACCGATGTCTCCGCTCGCGTCGGCCCCAACCGGGTTGAAGTAGCGGAGCAGCGCGATGTCCCACGACGGGTCGGAGCGGTGTACATCGAGAAGCATGCGCTCGATGGTGAGCTTGGTCATTCCGTAGGGATTGACGGCCGAAGTCGGAAAGTCCTCGCGGATCGGCACCGAGGCAGGGTCGCCGTACACCGTGCAGGACGACGAGAACACCAGCGTCTTGACCTCGTGCCGCATCATGGCGTCCAGCAGCTTGATGGTCCCCACCACGTTGTTGTCCCAGTAGAGCAGCGGAAGCTGGACCGACTCTCCCACGGCTTTGAGCCCGGCGAAGTGCATAACCGATTCGATGGAATCCGTGGAGAAGATCCGTTCCAGCGCCGCCGCGTCGCGCAGATCGGCCTTGTGGAATTTCAGATCGCGTCCCGCGAGCGAGCGGACCCGGCGAAGCGATTCTTCGTTGCTGTTGGAGAGGTTGTCCAGCACGACGACGTCCCGTCCCGCCCGGAGCTGCTCAAGGCAGGCGTGACTCCCGATGTATCCCGCTCCGCCGGTCACCAGAATGGCCATGACGCCTCACGAAATGAAAAACGCGACCCGGATCCGCCGAGTCGCGTACTTGCAAGCAATGCGCCGCGAAGGAATCGAACCTTCAACCTAGTGATTAAGAGTCACTTGCTCTGCCAATTGAGCTAGCGGCGCTGGTGTGTCTCGTCGGTGTGCCGCCCAGCCCGACGTTGTTTCCGGTCCAGACCCCGATGACCCCAACGGGAATCGAACCCGTATTACCACCTTGAAAGAGTGGTGTCCTGACCGTTAGACGATGGGGCCCCATGCGGGCCTGGTCATAGCGCTAACGGGATTCGAACCCGTGTACCAGCCTTGAGAGGGCTGTGTCCTAGGCCACTAGACGATAGCGCCGTACTCGGTTGGACAGAGAGGACAGTGAGGACGGACGGTACCTGTCCCCCCAGTCCGCCCCGTCCCCACCGTCCGTGACAGGCCCGGCAGGAATCGAACCTGCAACCCCCGGTTTTGGAGACCGGTGCTCTACCAATTGAGCT
>JBBQML010000926.1:0-2181 GCA_038328885.1 Verrucomicrobiota bacterium
GTCAACCACTTCTTCCTCGAGCAGGTCGCCTACATCGCGCGCAAGCTCGATGCGGTGGACGAAGGGGGGAGGTCGGCGCTCGACAACACCATGCTGGTCTTCCTCTCGAGTATGATGACCGGAAACCATGACGCCACCCAGCTTCCCGTCGTGCTGCTGGGCGGCGGCGGCGGCCGGATCAAGGGCGGTCGCGTACTGGACTATCAGGGCAAGCCCAACCGCCAACTGTGCCGGCTCCACCTCTCCCTCATGGACAAGATGGGCGTGCGACCCGCGAGCTTCGGCGACGCCGCCCAGCCACTCGACGAGGTGTAGACCCCGCGACCCACGTGAGCCTCTCCGAGGCCCCAATCCAGGCTGGCCCCCCCCGTTCAACCCGCCAGGGCTTGTCACCGGTCCACGCATTCCTCGAGGCCGTCGAGACCCGACTCGCCGAGCACCAGGCGCTGGCTGACCACGAAGCATGCCTCGTGGCGGTCTCCGGGGGACGGGACTCGATGGTACTGCTGCACGCGATGGCACGACTCCGCGATCGGCATCCCTGGCAACTCTGCGTCGCTCACTTCCACCACGGCCTGCGCGCCGCACCGGCCGACGCCGATGCCCGCTTCGTCCGCGAGGCCGCCCAAGGCCTTGGACTCCGCTTCGTCCTGGGCAGGGGTGATGTGCGCCGCAACCGGCACGCTTCCGAGTCGGTTGAACAGGCCGCCCGCCGCCTGAGGCACGCCTTCCTGGCCCGGACCGCGCGCCGCCTCCACTGCGCCTGGATTGCCACCGGCCATCATGCCGACGACCAACTGGAGCTCTTCCTGATGCGCCTGCTGCGCGGAGCGGGCGCGGTGGGGCTGGCCGGCATGCGAACCGTGGATCCCTCCCCCGCCGACCCCTCGGTACGCCTGGTCCGCCCCCTCCTGGGCCACGAGGGGAGCGCGATCCACACGGCAGCAGTCGCGCTGGGTGTGCCCTTCCGCGAGGATGCCACCAACCAGGACCCAGCGTTCGTTCGCAACCGTGTCCGCCACGAGTTGATCCCGCTCCTCCGGACCCGCTTCCAGCCCGCGCTCTCCCGGGTGGTGGAACGTGAGCAGATCCTGTTGCGGGACCAGGCGGATTTCCTCGCGGAATTGGCCGCCCGCTGGGTGTCCACCAACGCCCAGGCCGCCGAGCCTTTCGATCATCTGCCAGTCGCGCTCCAACGCGAGGTGTTGCGGCACCAACTCCTGCGCGCCGGCGTCCCCGCCGGCTTCGACCTGATCGAGACCCTGCGCCGCCAACCCGCGACGCCTGTCCAGACGGACGCCCGTTCCCAGGTGAGCCGCGACAGCGCCGGCCGACTGCGGGTGACCCCTGCCTCGAGGGCATGCGCCAAGTTCCCCTCCCTCCAGCGCCTCCTGCCGCTCGACACCCTTCCGCCCCGGGGCCGGTTCGCCTTCGGGGGGCTGTCCATCACCTGGAGAGTCCACCCCGACCCGGAGCCAACCCCGCTTCCCCTCGTCACCGCGGCCGCTCGGGATACCCTCGAGTGGTTCGACGCCGACGCCGTGGGCCCGATGGTTCGACTGCGGTTCTGGCGGCCCGGCGACCGCTTCCGACCCATCGGCCTGTCGGGCACCGCCAAACTGCAGGACCTGTTCACCAACGCGAAAGTCCCGCGGACGGAGCGCCGGCAGCGCGTCGTGGCCGAGACCGCCGGCGGCACGATCTTCTGGGTCGAGGGCCTCCGCATCGGTCACGCCGCCCGCGTCACCCCGGACACCCGGAGGCGCGTGTCCTGGCGCTTCCGCCGCGGTGGGCGGTAGGCCGTGCATCCACAGGTTGTCGGTGCGGTGGACCGTACACCCAACCGCCCAACCCCAACCGAGTCGCCCCAATAACGCTCTTGAAGGGTTGCGCTTCCTCCCCGACCCTCGTTCCCCGTTTCATGAACTACCCCATTGCCCGGCGAGCCGCCGCGCTCTCCGCGTCCCTGACCCTAGCCATCGATGCCAAAGCCAAGGCCATGAAGGCCGCCGGCGAGGACGTCGTGGGCTTTGGCGCAGGCGAGCCTGACTTCGACACCCCACAGCACATCAAGCAGGCCGCCATCGACGCCCTCAACGCCGGGTTCACCAAGTACACCCCCTCCAGCGGCATCCCGGAACTGCGGCAGGCGATCGCCGACAAGTTCAAGCGGGAGAACGG
>JBBQML010000927.1:0-2178 GCA_038328885.1 Verrucomicrobiota bacterium
GAGCAGACCAGGCCCCGCAGGCCCGCCTCGGCCGCGAGTTGCGCCAGACGTTCCACTTGCCGGGCACAGTCCGACTCCAGCGTCACGCTCGCGAGTTGCGAGGCGTCCATGCTGGTCAGGACCGTCACGCCGAGAATCAACGGCACGGGCCGGCCCAGTCGGTCGGCACTTTCCCGGGCCGAGTCCTCGGCGGCACACATCATCTCCCGCCCGCCCGCGGTGTGGATGGTGAGCATCTGGATGTCCAACCGCACCGCCGCCGCCACGGCCTTGGCGACGGTGTTCGGGATGTCGTGGAGCTTGAGATCGAGGAAGACGCGCGCCCCGGCCACGCGCAGTCGATGCACGATGTCGGGACCGGCCGCCGTGAACAGTTCCAGTCCGACCTTCAACGCCCCCACGTACGGACCCACCGCGCGGGCCAGGCTCACGGCGGCATCCGCGTCCGGCACGTCGAGGGCTACGATGATCGGGTTCGGCATCCGCATGGGCGTGATTGAAGCAGGCAGAATGTCGCGTGTCAGGTCCGGTGGGTCGACGCACCGATTCATCGGCGGACCTCGAACACGGCCAGTACCGCTTCCGCCAGCGCGGGATCACTGAGGCAGACCGTGCCTTCCCTGATCTGCGGCACCGGGTTCCCCTCCAACCGCACCGGGTCGCGCTCCGCCAGGGTCCCCGCGTAATCGGCGAAGGTCGCCGCCCCGCCAGCCCGGAGTTGCGCGCGGTTGAGCAGGCGGAACGTGCCCCGTCCACCGGGGAGGACACGCTTCATCAGCTCCAGGGTCAGCCGACCCATGGTGTGGCGCGGGTTGATCTCCACCACCGGCTTGAGCCGATGCCGGCCGTCGGCGTCGCAATAGACAAAGGCATCGATCCCCAACGGCCCGAGGTAGCCCGCCCCGCGCAGTTCGGCTTCCAGCGCACGAAGGATGTCGGTGTACAACCGCGTGACCCGGACCGCGACGTCGACGGGCGCCGACAGGAGATGCGCGACCTGGGCGGGGACGCGCCGCGGGCTTTGCGGCCCGGCGGAGTTTGACTGGAACTGTCCCTTGAGGTCGTTCTGAAGCCGGGTGTAGCCCCAGAGCGTGAGGCCGGTTCGCGTCATTTCCAGCTGCACCGAAAAATCGAAGGCGCGGTCCAGCCAGGGTTCCACGACCAGGGTCAGGCCGGCGTCGACGGCAGTCTCGAGCCAGCGGCGGTGGGCGGGGAGGAGTTCGGGTTCCCAGAGGCGCAGGGCGTTGGCGCCGGCCACGCCGAGAGCCTGTTTTACCACGACCCGGTGATGGCCCCGGCCCCGGATGGTCGCGATGGCGTCGAGGGTTTCCGGGAGCGTGGTGGTGGCGACCCCGACGGTGCCGCGGGGGCAAAGCCAGGGCTCCTCGGCCCAGGCCCTGCCGGGCCTGGCGGGGTCGGCCGGACCTGCTTCGAGGATCCGGGCCAGGAACGCCGCGCTCCAGGACTTGGCATACAAGGCGGCGATTCCGGCGTTGAAACGGGCGGACGGGCCGCCCTCCTCGGAGCCGGCCTGGGGGAAGAGCGGCGCGAGGATCGCGAGGCTGTCCGGCCCCCACGCCCAAGGGCGAAGACTTCCCAGCTTGCGTCCCGCGAGGGCGGTGCCGGCCGGTCGCCCGGGACTGATCTCCACGAATTCGGGCAGGGTGAACCCCGCGGCCTGGAGCGAGCGGAGAAAGCCGAGTGCGGGTCTCCGGGGCACCAGGACCAGGTCGTCCTGGCGGCCCAGGAATTGAGGCAGGTTCGCCAGATCGCGCCCCAGCGCCGCCCGGTGCTTGCCCGGGGTGAACGCCCGGCCACGGGCGAGGTGACCCTCGGTGAACGGATTGAACAGGTGGACATTGGGCGTGCGGCCCTTGGACTGCGCATAGACCTCAAGTTGGGCGATAAAATCCAGGTCCAGGCCGGCGGCGCGGCGTCCCTCGACGTTCACCGCGAAACCCTTGGCCCGCTGGGGGGAGAGCGGGAACTTCAACTGGCGGCAGAAGGCGGTCCAGTCGCTCTCCTCGGGGTTCTTCCAGCGGCGGAACCACTTCAGCCCATGCGCGACGTGGACGATTTCGTCGTGGTAGATCCGGTCGAGCAGGCGGGCGGTTTCGGCGTCTCCGACCTGGTCGAAGCCCCGGGCGAAATGCCGTGCGAAATCGAGGTTGGCCTGCT
>JBBQML010000928.1:0-2175 GCA_038328885.1 Verrucomicrobiota bacterium
GTCCCCCAACATGAACCGCCCCCAACCTACCCCCCAACGAAGCCTGTTCACCGCGACGGTTGTCCCCTCGATCGCAACGCGCGCCGCCCAGACCCGGAGCCCGCCGTTGGCCGAGGGGTTCCGTGCACCGACCACCGGCGCCTACGGCCTCGGCACCACCGGCGGACGAATCGCCTTCGTGGACGACGCGTCCGCGGTGTTTCACAATCCTGCCAACCTCCTCGAACTCCCCCGCTGGGAGGCGGCCGCGGAACCCACCTTCGTTCACCATACCGTCCGCTACGACGCCCCCGGTGGCAGCCAGTCGGAATCCGTCGACCCGTGGAAGGTCCTTCCTCACTTCTTCGCCGGCGGCCCCATCGCCGACGGCCGCTTCGCCCTGGGTCTGGGCATCTCCGTCCCCTTTGGACTCTCCGTCGACTGGGACCCGGCCCCTGGTGATCCGCTGCGCTATGCGGGGACGCGGTACGTGCAGCTGAAGACCATCAATTTCAACCCGTCAGCGGCCCTGCGACTCGCCGAGGGACTCCACCTCGGGGTGGGACTGGATGTGATGTGGTCGGAGCTGACCCTCAGCCAGTACTACCCTTGGGCGATCGTCGCAGGGGTCCCCGGGCTCCCCGATGGTGACCTCCGCGCGCAGGGGAGCGGCACGGGTATCAGCGGCAACGCCGGACTCACCTGGAAGTTTGCGGATCGACACCGCCTCGCCGCGACTGTGCGCGGGCCCATGGACGTCGATTACGAGGGGGATTTCCGCGCCGGGGGCGCGCCGACCGTCCCCGGGGGCAACATCGTGCTGCCCTTCGACAGCAAGATCCCCTTCCCAACGATCGTCACCCTGGGCTACGGCTTCGAGGTTTCCGAGTGCCTGCGCCTCGAGGCCAATGTCGAGTGGCTGGAATTCTCCCGCTTCCAAAGCCTCCCGCTGAACGTGCCCGGCTCGCTCCCCGGCGTTCCCACCGAGATTCAGCAGAAGTGGAACGACACCTTCACGGCCGGGATTGGTGGAACCTGGCAACTGAACGACGCCTGGCATCTGCGGGCCAGTTACCAGTTCTTCGAGACGCCCGTCCCCGACGAGACCTTCTCGCCCAGCATTCCGGACGCGGATCAGCATGCGCTCTCCGGCGGCATCGGCTTCCGCCAGGGCCGCCACCGCCTCGATCTCGCCTACTCGCGCGTGTTCTACCTCGACCGGGAGATCAGCGGGAACCAGAACCCCGCCTTCAACGGCCATTGGGAAATGGCTGTGCACCTCGTTTCGCTCGGGTACGGCTTTTCCTTCTAGGATAGGAAGGCGGGTTGGCCATGGAAGCACGGAACTCCCCCCCTCCCTCACCCGCTCCGAGCACGAGTGGGGAGGGTCGGGACTTCCCGGTGCCTCCCGCCGCGGCCACCGCGTCTCCCCTCCCCGCCAATAGCCGCGTGAGGACTGCCGAACCCGACCCTCTGCCGCCGCTCGTGCAGCAGTTCGCCAGGCTCTTCGATTCCTCCCCGAGCCTGATCGTGATCTTCGACGTCGAGGGAAGGCTCCACTTCGCCAACACCGCCTTCCGCAAAGTGGTGGGCATCCCGGCTGGGCCCACCTCCTCCCGCCCCCTCGTGGAACTGGTCCACCCCTACGACCGCGCCGCCCTCCAGGCGTGGCTGCGGTCGCCCGGACGCGAACCCGGCCCGGCCGGCGAAAGCCCAGCCCTCGCCGGTCAACGAATCCGGCTCGTGCTGCGCGGTCCCGAGGGCCAGGACGTGCCGGTGGAGGGTTCCGCCACCCGCCGCCCCGGGGAAGGAGACGGAGCCTTGCTGCACGGGGTCTTCGTCGACCTTTCCGAACAGGAACGGCACCAGCAGGACCAGCATGAGACGAGCGAACTGATCCAGTTGCTGGGGCAACACGCCCCGATGGGGGTGTTTGTCACCGACCGGGTGGGCCGATTGCGCTTCACCAATCTCCGCTGGCGGGCCCTCGCCGAACTGCTGCACGTGCCCAAGCCCCGCGGGGTCTGGTGGCAGATGGTGCATCCCGACGACCGGGATCGTGTCGTGGCCCAGTGGCACGCGGCCTCCAACGGCGGCCACGAGTTCTCCTGCGAACACCGGATCAATCGCCCGGATGCCGAACCGCGGTGGGTCCGTACCTGCATCGCCCAGTCCTCGTCGCGGGACGGCCGGCCC
>JBBQML010000929.1:0-2172 GCA_038328885.1 Verrucomicrobiota bacterium
CTCGGACCTCGGACCTCGGATCTCGGATCTCGGATCTCCGACCTCTGACCTCTGACCTCGGACCCCGGACCTCGGATCTCGGATCTCGGATCTCCGACCTCGGACCTCTGACCTCTGACCTCGGATCTCTGACCTCGGACCTCAGACCTCGGACCTCGGACCCCTGACCCCCGACGCCGGACTGGCCTCGCGGACGCCGTGAGGGCTAGCGTTGACCGCGTGAGTGTTCCCGTCTCGCCATCGATCCCCGTGCCACCCGCCGTCGTCGTACCGCCTGCCCGCCCGCCCTGGTGGCGGAGCGAGGACTGGCTGGCGGTGCTGGTGGGGACGGTCCTGATCGGCGCGGTCCTGCTCGGTTGGCGTCCGGCGATGCCGACGTTCAAATGGCAGGCTGCCTCCGATCTCGGAAACGTGTTCTCCATCTCCAGCCTGGGGGCGGCAGCCCTCCTGGGAGGGATCCTCCTGGCACTCGCGCTTCCCGTCGTCGTCCTCCTCGGCGCGCGCGCCCCGCGGTTTCTCCCGGGATTCGCCGTGGTCTTCGCGCTCGCCTGGGTGTCGCTGGTCCTGGCCGGCAACGCCAAGGTCAACGCCCTCGGGCTGGAGTATGTGATCTTCGGACTGGTCCTGGGGCTCATCCTCAACCACACGGTGCGTCTGCCCGACTGGCTCCGCGAAGCGGTTCGGACGGAGTTCTACATCAAGACCGGCCTGGTGATCCTCGGGGCCACGATCCTGTTTCAGGAACTCCTCCAAGCCGGCGCTCTCGGGCTCGCCCAGGGGGCGATCGTCGTGGTCGTGGTCTGGTCCTTCGCCTTCCGGCTCGCCCGACGTCTGCGCGTCGACGACGAGCTCGCCGTGATGCTGTCCTCGGCCGTGGCTGTCTGCGGGGTGTCGGCGGCCATCGCCGCCTGTGGAGCGATTCAGGGGGATCGCCGGAAGCTGTCCTACGTGACCTCGCTGGTGCTGATCGTCGCCGTCCCGATGATGGTGATCATGCCCTGGGTGGCGAAGACCTTTGACATGCCGCAGATCGTGGCGGGGGCGTGGCTGGGTGGGACGCTGGACACGAGCGGTTCGGTGGTGGCGGCGGGTCAGTTGATCGGCGAGCAGGCGATGAAGGCGGGTGTGATCGTGAAGTTTTCGCAGAACGTGCTGATCGGGGTGGTGGCCTTCGCGTTATCCGTGTGGTGGGCTGCACGTTCCGCGGCCCCCGGGGGCGGGTGGGAACGGCCCTCCCTTCGCACCATCTGGGACCGGTTCCCGAAGTTCGTCCTCGGTTTCATGGCGGCCTCGCTGGTGTTTTCGTTCGTGGTCGAACCCGCCAACGCCGTCGCCGCGAAACCCGCGTTGAATGGCCTGCGGAACTTCTGGTTCGCCCTCGCCTTTGTTTCCATCGGCCTGGAGACGCACTTCGGAGACTTGGTGAAGATGGGCGGCGGCCGCCCAGCCCTGGCGTTCGTCGGGGCCCAGGCCTTCAACGTCTTCTGGACCTTGCTCCTCGCCTGGCTGCTCTTCGGCGGCGTGCTGTTCGCCGTGCCGGTCATCAAGTGAGCCCGGTGCCTCGGCGGCGGACCTCATCGCGGGCTCAGCAACCGCGCTTCTGAAGGGTTCCGTTGGATCGGAACCTCCTCCGCGTGCACCCCTGCCGTCGTCGGCTCCGGGTGTCTGGAGCGGGGATTCAGGGTCGCTCCGTCGACGTCCACGCGTCCCGTGATGATCCGCGCGCCCCGCTTGTAGGTGACGTAGGAGTACAGCCACTGCAGCAGCACACCGGCCTTGTTGTCGAAGCCGATGAGGAAGATGAGGTGGATAAACAGCCAGGCCAGCCAGGCGGTCACGCCGCTGAATTCGAGGGCCCCGATCTTGGCCACGGCGGCGCTGCGTCCGATCGTGGCCATGGTTCCCTTGTCCCGGTACCGGAAGGCCGGGCGGTGCGCCGCGGAACGCGGGCCCTCGCGGAGTTCGGTCGCCAGGATCCCGGCCACGTGCTGGGCCATCTGCATCGCGGCGGGGGAGACGCCGGGCACCGGGCGGCCGTCGGCGCCAAACACCAGCGCCAGGTCGCCCACCGCGAACACCTCCGGCCGACCGGGAAGGCTCAGGTCGGGCAGGACCTTGATTCGCCCAGCCCGATCCAGTTCCGTCCCCAGCCTCCTCGTGAGCGGAACCGCC
>JBBQML010000930.1:0-2171 GCA_038328885.1 Verrucomicrobiota bacterium
GTATGTCAATGACCAAGCGCGACATCGTGGTCGCCATCAGCAGCGAGAGCGGATTGGTGCAGCAAGACGTTGCCAAGGTTGTCCAACGAACCCTCGAACTTATCCGCGAAGCTGTCAGTCGCGGACAGACCGTCGAGTTGCGGAACTTCGGCGTTTTTGAGGTGAAGGTCCGGAAGGCTCGGATCGGACGAAACCCCAATGCACCCGAGAAGGACGTGAAGATCCCTGCACGGTCCGTGGTGAAGTTCAAGCCCGGCAAAGAGATGAGGGACGAGGTGCTGAAGCTGCCACCGGAGATGATCGCTCCGCCGGCCACCCCGGCCGCCTCGTAGGCCTCCGCGCCCTGCCACGGTGCCGACTCGGTCCGCCCCCGCGGGCCGAGGAGAACTGTTTTCCATGCAAGCACTCCCCGGTTTTCGCGACTTCTACCCCTCCCCGGTGGCCATCCGGGACGGGTGGAGCGCCGATCTGCGGCAACACATCTTCGCCACCTGGCGGCTCATAGCGCGGCGCTACGGCTTTCGCGAATACGACGGTCCTCCCCTCGAACCCATCGAGCTCTACACCATCAAGAGCGGTGAAGAGATCGTTCAGCAGTTGTTCAACTTCGAGGACAAGGGCGGGCGCCAGGTGGCTCTGCGACCCGAGATGACGCCGACGCTCGCCCGCATGGTCGCCACCGCCGAACGCCACTACAAGAAGCCGATCAAGTGGTTCGCGGTGCCCCAGCTGTTTCGCTACGAAAAGCAGCAGAAGGGGCGGTTGCGAGAGCACTTCCAGTTCAACGCAGACATCTTCGGAGAAGCAGACCCGGCAGCCGATGCCGAGTTGATCGCGCTGCTCATCGATACCTTGCGGGCGCTGGGCCTCACGTCCGAGGATTTCGTGGTCCGCCTGGGTTCACGCCGCGCCTGGCAGGGTTTCTTCGAGGCGGCGGGCGGGGCCTCGGCCGACGAGTCCGCCTTTTACCAGGCCATCGACAAACTCGAACGCGAACGCCCCGAGGTCACTGACGAGAAGCTGAGGGCCGTCGGCACGTCGCTCGACCAGGTCTCCGGCTTCCTGCGCGCCGCCGAACCCACCGGGGAACTCCTCCCCATCCTGAGAAACCTCGAGGCACGCGGCTTGTCGGCGTTTGTGAAAGTTGATTACGGGGTGATCCGCGGATTGGCCTACTACACGGGCGCGGTCTTCGAGGCTTTCGACCGCAAGGGCGAGTTCCGCGCCATCGCGGGAGGGGGACGCTACGACAACCTCGTCAAGCTGGTGAGCGGGGGAAAAGTGGATCTCGCCGGGCTGGGCTTCGGCATGGGGGACGTGGTCCTGGCGGAACTGCTCAAGGCGCGGGGCCTGGTGCCGGAGTTCAATGCCGGGATCGAGGTGTTCGTCCTCATCGAGGACGAGGCGCTGCGCGCGGAGTCGTTGCGGGCGGTGCAGACCCTGCGCGAAGGCGGATTGGCCGTGGAGTTCTCCCTGACCGCAGCCAAGTCGGACAAGCAGTTCAAGCGGGCGCTCGAACTGGGGGCAAACTGGACCCTCCGGCTCGAGCGAAGCCCCGATGGCGTCACCTGCGCGCGGCGCAAGCACCTCGCTTCCCGGCGCGACGAAACAGGCCCGATCGAGGTCTTGCTGCAGCGGTTCACCCGCGGCCAACCCCTGATCTCCCCCGACGGGACGGAGGTCACGGGGTCGACGCCGGCGCCCGCTCAATGATCCGCGACTCCATCAGGTAGGTCTTTTCGGGCTTGAAGCCTGGCTCCCGCAGAATCCTCAGGCCGATCTCCACCGCCTTGTCCACACAGAGCGGGTACTCGAAGGTCACGCCCAGCACGCCTTCCTGGACGTACTTCGCCCCCTCGTTCGGAAGACCGTCCACACCCACAAACAGGATGTCCTTCTCCCGGCCTTTCTCGCGGGCCGCCAGATAGGCGCCGTAGGCCATGGGGTCGTTGTGGGCGTAGACGACGTCGATCCCGGAAGGATGGGCGTTGAGGGCCTCGGTCATGCGGTCCATGGCCTGGGGTTGGAACCAGTTCGCCGTGGCGTCGTGGATCACGCGGATGTTCGGGTGGTTGGTCAGCACCGAGTGGGCGCCGGCATGTCGCTGGATGGCTCCCTCGACACCCTGCATGCCCCGGAGCTCCACCAACTGTCCCCGCGGTTCCCCGTGC
>JBBQML010000931.1:0-2168 GCA_038328885.1 Verrucomicrobiota bacterium
GTCGGCTCGACAATGGGTCCTGGGCCTCGGAGGGTGACTTCATGTCCCTGCTGGTGATCGAGGGCCTGACCCAGTGCCACCGGGATCGGCAAGGCCGCCAAGTGCCCGCCCTGCGTGACGTTTCGCTGGCCGTGGATGCAGGGGAGTTTCTGGTGGTGATCGGCCCTTCGGGGGCCGGGAAGACGAGCCTGCTGCGAGCGATCGCCGGCCTGGATCGGCCAGGGACAGGGACGATCCATCTGGGCGGGCGACCGATGGCGGGCGTGTCGCCGGCGAGTCGGGACGTGGCGTTGGTCTTCCAGGACCATCCCCTGTTTCCGCACCTCAACGTCGAGCAGAACCTGGCCTTCGCCCTGAGTCTGCACGGAGAGACTCCGGACCTGGGGTCGCGGGTCACCGAGGCGGCCCAGGCGCTGGGATTGGTCGGCCTCATGGGCCGCCTCCCCGAAACCTTGTCGGGAGGCGAGCGCCAGCGGGTGGCTCTGGGGGCCGCGTTGGTTCGTCGCCCGCAGTTGCTGCTCCTCGACGAGCCGTTGGCCCAGCTCGACGCGCCGCTGAGGTTGCAGATGCGCGCCGAGTTGCGCGACCTCCGCCGGCGATTCGGCCTCACGGTGATCCATGTCACGCACGACCAGGCGGAGGCAATGGCCCTCGCGGATCGGTTGGCTGTTCTCCACGGCGGCCGGTTGCTCCAGCTCGCCGCACCCGTGGAGGTGTACCGGCGTCCGGCTCACGTGCGGGTGGCCGAGTTCCTTGGTTCGCCAACCATGAACCTGGTCCGGGGGGGGGTGTGCCGGGTCGGACCGACAAGGTCCAACGCCCACGGCACGGCCGCGGTCGAGGCATCGGCGGTCGGGACGACCTCCACCTGGCTTTTTATGGCCTCGGACGGGGTCCCCTGGCCGGTGGCCCCCTCCGCGGAAGCAGCAGCCGGCGTCGGGCCTGGCGAATCGCTGCCGGTAGTCCTCGGAATCCGGCCGGAGGACCTGCGCTTGGGCACTGCTGTACCCGAGGGGATGACCGGACTCGAGGTCGGCATCGACGCCATCGAGCGGCTGGGGTCCGAGAGCCTCGTGCGATTGCGGATCGGTTCCGTTCGCTGGATCGTCCGCGAGAGCCCGGATTTCGCCGCGCCCGAGGGCTCCCGTTGGGTGGCATGGTTCCATCCCGACCGGCTCCACTGGTTTGCCGAGCCGACCGGCCAGCGGCTGTGAGGTCGTCGCTGGCGTACTCGCGCTGCGGTGGGGGTTCTGGTTGGGTCACCCCCATGGACGACGTCGAACGGCTCTTCGAACCCCTGGAGGAGGACGTCTATGCCGTCCGCACGCACGCACGCGGGCCGGAGGGAAGCCTGCCGCTGACCCCGGAGTGGCTGAAGGAACGTCCCAGTGGCGACCTCTTCGGGCTCACCCAGGACGCGGGCATGGGTTGGGATCCGAGCGAACTGGGACGCAAGGAGTACCTGATCCTCAGCACGGCGGGTGGTCTGCGGGCCGAGGACGGTCGGCCGATCGCCCTTGGGTTTCACACCGGGCATTGGGAGATCAGTCTGCAAGTGCGGGCCGCGGCCGAGGAGTTGCGGCGCTGCGGGGTGATTCCGTTCGCGGCCGCCTGTTCGGATCCCTGCGATGGCCGCACCCAGGGGACGGTCGGGATGTTCGACAGCCTGGCCTACCGCAACGACGCGGCGCAGGTGTTCCGGCGGTTGATTCGTTCGCTGCCTACCCGGGCCGGGGTGATCGGGGTCGCCACGTGCGACAAGGGACTGCCGGCGATGATGATGGCCCTGGCCGCCATGCGTGAGTTGCCCGGGGTGTTGATTCCCGGTGGTGTCACGCTGCCCGCCGAGGACGGCGAGGATGCCGGGGCGGTTCAGACCCTTGGTGTGCGCTTTAGCCACGGTCTGCTGACTTTGGAGCAGGCGGCGGAACTTGGCTGTCGTGCCTGTGCTAGCCCCGGGGGTGGGTGCCAGTTCCTGGGGACGGCCGCGACGGCACAGGTGGTGGGGGAGGCGCTGGGGCTGAGTCCGGCCCACAGTGCGTTGGCGCCCTCGGGGGAGCCGGTGTGGCGGGACGTCGCCCGGCGCGCCGCGCGCCTGGTGGTCGCCCTGGAACGTCGGGGGGGGCGTGGGCGGGACATCCTTACGGACGCTAGCATTCGCAATGCCA
>JBBQML010000932.1:0-2164 GCA_038328885.1 Verrucomicrobiota bacterium
AGGCGCGCCAGATCCGGCAGGCGGCCCGCCAGGCCAAGGTCGCCACCCAGATGGGAACACAAAAACACGCCACCGCGAACTACCGCCGTGTGGTCGAACAGATCCAGGCCGGCGCCATCGGACCTGTGCGGGAGGTCCACGTCTGGGTATCCCGTGCCTGGGGGTGGCAGAGCGAGGAGGCCGCCCGTCAACACAACGACATCGTCTCAATCCGCGAACGCCCCGCCGGATCGTCCCCGGTGCCGCCCGGGGTGAACTGGAACCTCTGGCTCGGACCCGCGCCGGAACGGCCGTTCCATGACGTCTACTTCCCCGGCCCGAAATGGTATCGCTGGTGGGATTTCGGCAGCGGAACCATGAGCGACCTCGGCAGCCACTGGAACGACCTCCCGTTCTGGGCCCTAGACCTCGACGCCCCGCAGACCATCAGTGCCGACGGCCCCCCGCCCCACCCGGAGCTGGCCCCCGCCAGCATGTCCGCCACGTATCGTTACGCCGCCCGCGGCTCGCGCCCCGCACTGCAGCTCACCTGGCACCAGGGCGAGTCGAAACCCAAGATCTGGCGGGATCGCGGCATTCCGCCGTGGAACGACGGCGTGCTCTTTCAGGGCGACGACGGCATGCTGCTCGCCGACTACGGCAAACACGTCCTTCTGCCCGAGGCGAAATTCAAGGACTTCCAACGCCCAGCTCCCTCCATCCCGGATAGCCTGGGCCACCACGCCGAGTGGCTCCACGCCTGTCGGACCGGTGCCCCCACGACGTGCAACTTCGAATACGCCGGGGCCCTGACAGAGGCCAACCACCTCGGGAACGTCGCCTATCGCACCGGCCGGATCCTCGAGTGGGACGCCGAACGACTGGAAGTCCGCGGTGTCCCCGAAGCCGCCCCACTCATCCGACGCGCCTATCGCGCCGGCTGGAACCTGGAAGGGTGACCAGGCGTTTCTCGTGGGTCGGTCGTCGATCGTCGCGCGAGAGGCCCTTGCCGACGGACGAGGGACGATGGGCTCCCGCAGGTTGGCCGCCCGCGTTTTCCACCGCACGACCCACGACCCACGACCCACGACCCACGACCACCCCCCTACCCCGCCATCGCCTGGCCTGCGATCCAACCCGTCGTCCACGCCGCCTGGAAGTTGAAGCCACCCGTGATCCCGTCGATGTCCAGGAGTTCCCCGGCAAAATGCAAACCGGGACAGACCCGGCTCTCCATCCGTTTGAAGTCCACCTCCGCCAACCGGACGCCTCCGCACGTTACGAACTCATCCTGGTTCAAGGTGCGCCCCAGCACCGTCAACTCGGTGCGGATCAGTTGCTGGACCAATCGTTGCCGGGCTTCGCGGGTCAACCCGGCCCAGCGCGCCTCGTGTGGAATGCCCGCGGCCTGGACGAGCCTTTCCCACAGGCGGGCCGTCAGCGGGGCCAGCGGAGCATTGACGACCAACCGACCCCCCTGCGCCTGCCGCCGGGCCTCGAGTTCCGCAGCCAACGCCGCCGCATCCATCGCCGGCAGCCAGTTCACCCCGAGGGTGAAGCGATAGTCCCTGGCATGCAGTTCCCGCGCGCCCCAGGCGGAGAGGCGAAGCACCGCCGGCCCGCTCACCCCACGATGGGTTGCCAGCATGGGCCCCCGCTCCCGCAGCGAGGTGCCCGGGACCCAGACTTCCACCGGGTTCACCGCCACCCCGCTCAACTCCTTCAGCCAGGCGTCCCCCAGGTCGAAGGCGAACAGCGAAGGCACCGGCGGTTCGAGCGTGTGCCCGAGTTCGACGGCGATGCGGCCCATCGCTGCGCTTCGGCAACCCCCGGTCGCGAGAAGTACCCGGTCACTGCCTGCCGTCGAACCATCGCCAAGACCCAGCTTGAAGCCACCCTCCGCGCTGCGCTCGAGGCGGGTGACTCCCAGACCCGCCCGCAGCCGCACACCTGCTGCTGCCGCCGCCGCCGTCAAACAGTCGATGATCGTCTCCGACGAGTCGGTGGTTGGGAACATCCGGCCATCGGGCTGTGTCTTGAGCGCCACGCCACGAGCCTCGAACCAGGCAACGGTGTCCCGCGGTTGGAAACGGTGCAGCGGACCAATCAGGGCCCGGTCGCCGCGGGGATAGCGCGCGACCAGTTCCCGGACGTCGAAGCAGGCGTGGGTCACATTGCACCGGCC
>JBBQML010000933.1:0-2163 GCA_038328885.1 Verrucomicrobiota bacterium
GGCTGACCCGCGCTGCGACGGGGCGCCCCCTCAGCTCACGACGCGGCGGCGACGCCAGAACGCGAATGCGCCCAGGCCAAAACCAGCCGCCACCGCGAGGTGCACCGGCTCGGGAACCGGTGTCGCGTCCGTCATCGTGAGGGTCCAGTAGTCCAGTTGCGCCAGCCCTCCTCCGGAAACGTCCTGGACGTACAGTTCCCACTGTCCCGCCGGATCCATTCCAAGGAAGGAGTCCAACGTCGCGGTGCGGGCATCGGTGTCGAGCACCAGGGTCGGATCCGACTCACGCCCGTCGGTCATCCAAACACCCCCCAGGCTGCCGAGGGATGGGATGGCCGTGGCGTGGTCGCCGAAGAGCGTGTCCCGGTAGACATGGATGTCGCCGTTGGACAAACCCGAGTCGTTGAACGTGACCGAGAGGCCGTTGTCTCCGTAGCCGAAGGAGTCCCCGGCACGGACCCCGGACCGATTCAGCAGGACCGCGAATCCCGGTGTGCCACTGCCGTCGTTGTGGCGCAGGTAGGCATAGAGGTCGCCGTTGAAGGCGAGCCCGGGGGACACTCCGCTGATCGACAACTCGACCGTCAGGCTGCCGATCGAGCCAACCTCGGCCGGCACGACGCCGGCCAGCGAGAGGCCGCCCAGGGGCGAGTCGTCGGGGATGGCGCCGCCACCGAACGAGTAGACGAAGACCTGGCCGTGTGCCCCCGCGAGCGGTGCCAGAACCGCCAGCAGGGTGATGATGCGTCGATGCATGTTGTTTTCCTTTCCGAAGGGTTGGTTGGCCGCCTGATTCACTCCCCGACTTCCAGGGTTCGATAGTAGCGGGCTCCGCCTGGCGGTGGCGTCTCGACGAAGCGAATCACGCCGAGCCGATTGGCCGTGATGGTTCCCACGGTGACCCAGGTGGGTGCGTTCAGGGCAGGTGAAGCCTGGATGTAGTAGGCACGACCCGGGATGCCAACAAAACTGACCGCCACGTCGGCCCCGTCGAGGCTGATCTTGAGCACGTTACGGGAAGGCTGGCCACCCACCTCCTGCGTGGTCAACAACACGGTCCCGATCGCCGTGCCCCCACGGCCGTCGCTGATCGTGTAGGTGAACGTGTCCGATTCGTCGCCGCCCCCGGCCGGCGGCGAGTACAGGATCCATTCGCCGGACCGCACCACGGCACCGCCATCGGCCGAGGCGGAGGCGACACCCACGAACGTGATCGGATCGAACTCCGGATCGCTGTCGTTGGCCAGCAACTCGCTGATGAGCACCTTCACCGAACCCTTCGGACGCCGGCCCAGGACGTCGGCAACGGCCACCGGCAGATCGTTCACCGGATTGACCGTGAGCGTGAAGGTCTGACGGGCGGAGTTCTTGCCGTCGGTCACCACCACCGCCAGTTCCGCTGAGCCGGACCGATCCGGCAGCGGCGTGACGTCGAGCGTGAATCCATCCCCGACACGCTTGACCACGACCCTCGAGGCCGGCACCAGGGTGTCATTGGCGGACTCGCTGCTGAAGCTGAGCCCCGCGGCCGGGGTATCCGCATCGGTCACCGTGAAGGGCAGCGCCAGGATCGGCGTATCCTCGTCGGTCGAGAGCGGTCCGATCGCGCCGATCACCGGCGCGGAGCTGGCGTAGCCGACCCGCGTGGTGGTATCGGGTGCGCCCGGCGCCGCTTCGCGGTTGCCCGCAAAATCGGTGGCGCGGGTGAAGAACGCGTAGTCCCGACCCGCCTCGCCCGTGTAGATCGAGCCCGCCGTAACCGTGCGACTGAGCCAGAGCGACGGCGGCGCTACATCCACGGTGACGAACACATCGTAGAAGGCGACGCCTCCGTCCGCATTGTCGGTCCCCTGCCAGGTCACGGCGAAGCTGGCTGGGCTCGTGGCGGGCAGCGGGTTGACGGTGCTTTCGGGCGCGACGGAATCCGCTGCCGGCGCGACATCGTAGTAGAGCGTGTAACTGCCCGTGCTGCCGTGGTCGAGCAGGTGCAGCAGGTGCTCGAGGCGGGGACGCTTGCTCAGCCCGATGAACGTCCGGTCGGTCGTCCAGACATTGACGCCCATCGGAATCTCCACGTCATCCGACCTGACCACGCGTTTGAGGATGTGGCTTCCGGCGCCGGGATCCGGAATTCTGAGATAACCCCACTCGGACGGCATGCCG
>JBBQML010000934.1:0-2152 GCA_038328885.1 Verrucomicrobiota bacterium
CGCCACGCCCGATGAAGGAACACGACGACGAGCGATGCCCCCGCACGACCATCGGGCTCTCGCCTGAATACCGGGCCTAGCCCGGATTCCCACGGAGTGATCACGACCTAACAGATCCGGCAATTCTCGCAGCTTTTCCCCGGCGTTTTCGCTCTACCGCGCAGTTTTTCTGGTGCACTGCTATACCGGACTCCACAATCAAATCCCTTGCCTCCCTTCCCGAGGCTTCGTCGGTCCTGCACGCAATTCGCTGGTTTCCTCGGGCTCTGCTCTCCATCGTCATGGTGGCCTCTTCAGGGAGTCAGCCACATGACATGGGGGCAGCATGTTTACCGGTTCAGCCAAAGAGCTAACGGACCTCTCCCGCCGGTTCACCGAACCGGCCAACGCCACCCACCGGCAGTACGAGGCCTTGCGGGCCTACTTGGTCGAGGGGCTCTCGGGGGTCGAGGCGGCACGCCGCTTCGGCTACACCCCGGGCAGCTTCCGGGTCCTTGTCCACCAGTTCCGCCGGGATTCCGGACGTGCCTTCTTCATTCCCCCGGCCAAGGGGCCTCATGCCGCCCCCAAGGCCGACCCCCTCCGCGATCGGATCATCGAGCTGCGCAAGCTGAACCTCTCGATCTACGACATCAGCCGCGCGTTGCACGACGAGGGGCGCCCGCTCGGCCCGGTCGCCGTCTCCCAGGTCCTCAAGGCCGAAGGGTTCGCCCGACTCCCCCAACGCGCCGACGACGAGCGCCCGCCGGGAACCCGGCCCACCACGGCTGACGTCGCCGACGTCCGGCAGCTCGACCTGACCCCGCGGCAACTGCGGACCCGCTTCGGTGGGCTGTTCCTGTTCCTGCCGACCTTGGCCTCGATCCCGTTCGACCGCATCGCCCGCCAGGCGGGGCTGCCCGGGTCCCGCATGATACCGGCGGGCTGCGCCCTCCGTTCCCTGCTCGCCCTGAAGCTCTTCGGCACCGCCCGTCATCCCCATGTCATGAGCGCCGTGCTGGACGACGGGTTGGCCCTCTTCGCCGGGCTGAACGTCACCCCGAAGCGATCCTTCCTGACGGAATACAGCTGCCGGATCGACCCGGCCTGCTACCCGAAGCTGATGCGCCGCTGGTTCGACGCCATGAGTGGACTGGGGCTCGAGCGCGGCGGCTCGTTCGATCTGGACTTCCACACCATCCCCTATCACGGCGACAACGCCTTGGTCGAGAAGCACTACGTCTCGAAGCGGAGCCGACGACAGAAGGGGGTCCTGGTCTTCCTCGTTCAGGACGCCGACACCCGCGTCTTCTGCTACGCCAACGCCGAGCTGCGCAAGGCCGAGCAGAGCGACGAGGTCCTCCGCTTCGTCCGGTTCTGGAAGCGGCGCACCGGGCACTACCCGGATGAGCTGATCTTCGACTCCAAGCTGACGACCTACGCCAAACTCGACGCGCTGAACCAGCTGGGCATCAGCTTCATCACCCTGCGGAGGCGCTCCGCCAAGGTCATGGACGAGATCCGGCGGACACACCCATCCGCGTGGCGGCGGATCGAGCTGGAGGGCGTTTCGCGGACCTATAAGCACCCGCGTATCCTCGACCGCCGGGTCACCCTGACGGGCTACAACGGCTTCTTGCGGCAATTGACCGTCACCGACCTGGGGCATGACGAGCCGACCCTGGTCCTCACCAACCAGCTCACCCGCCCGGCGGCCAAGCTCATCGGCCGTTACGCCCAGCGGATGATCGTCGAGAACACGATCGAGGACGGGATCGACTTCTTCCACATGGACGCCCTGTCGTCGGCGGTGGCCATGAAGGTCAACTGCGACCTCCAGCTGACCCTGATGGCCAGCAGCCTCTATCGCCTCCTGGCCTGTCGCATCGGTCGGGGCTACGAGCGGGCCAAGTCCCGGCACCTGTTCCGGGACTTCGTGGATGCCACGGCGACGGTCACCATCACCGGGTCGGAGATCCAGGTGCGATACCACAAACGGGCCCACAATCCGTTGCTCATCGCAGCTGGATTCACCACGACCGACGCGACGATCCCTTGGCTGGGCGGGAGACGCCTGCGACTGGTCTTTGGGTAGCATCGTCATGCCGTGGCGTTAGGTCGAAACCCGAGGGTGGGAATCCGGGCTAGCACTAATTCATTCAAATGTGGGGGT
>JBBQML010000935.1:0-2143 GCA_038328885.1 Verrucomicrobiota bacterium
CCAGGATCCAGTGGGCGGCCACGCCCGTGATGACCGCCGTCACGAGGACGCCCAGGGTGGCCAGCAGGATGGACGGCTTCCACGTCGATCGGATCGACACCATCGAGGTGCCGAGCCCCCCGTCGAACAGGATCATCACCAGGGCGACCGTGCCGATCGCATGCGCCAGCCGGTAGTCCTCGAACTCCAGGCCGCCAATCCCTTCCGATCCGGCCACCATCCCGACCAGAAGGAACAGGACGAGCACAGGCATGCCCAGCCGGGTAGAGACTTTGCTGGAAACGATGCCCAGGAGCACCAGAACCCCCGCAACCAGGATCAATGTGTCGATGATGAACACGCAGATTTCATTCGTGCGCGGAATCCGGGTTCCCTCACGCCAGGCCGCTCGCCCAGATGACGACCACCCTTCCCGGCAACCGACCCAGGCCCGCGTCGAAGCGGCAGCATCCTTGCCCCAATTTGTCGCGGCTTCAACCCGGGGTCGGCGGACCGCGTCCTCCGGGCCCTTCCGAATCGACCCGACCCTCCATGAACTCCCAACGAGAGGGCCGGTCCCCCGGGGTTCAGACCGGTCCGGGAGGCTTCACCCCCACTACCCCACGGCCCTCGCCTGGGCCCGCGTCGACGGGACCCGTCCCTTGAATGGCAGGAATGTTGTCGTCCCCTTCATCGGTTCCCCGGCCAATGGCTACCGGGGACGGTGGTACGGCGACCATGAGCTGGGACGACCGTTCCGGCGGGCTTTGTCATTGACTGTGGGTGAGGGGACGCGGAACAAACCGACCTGGTTGGCACCGCAGGCCGGACCGGCAAGAAACTGAACAAGTCCGCTCCAGCCCACAGCAATCCAGCGAGAATCCAGCAACACCCGTCAGCTCAAGGCCCACGGCGCCCGGTAGGGGCGGCTGAGAAGCTTGCTCGCTTCGGCGTCGCCGAGAATTTCCTCCTTCGCCGCGTCCCAACGGATCTTTCGCCCCGTGAGCAGCGCGATGAGACCAAGGTGACCAGGTATGGCGGAGTGATGCGCGACCTCGACGGGCGTCACCGTCGGCTTCCGGGACTTCACGCTGTCGAGGAAGTTGCGGAAGTGCCCGCCCGCCGTGAACGGCAGCTTCACCTTGCGCACATCGTCCGGAAGCGCGCGCGCCTCTTCCCATTCCGTCTTCGAGGCATTGAAGTTGTTCCCGCGGTCGACCCAGATCCAGCCCTCGGTTCCGATCCACTTGGTGCCCCCACGAATGTCGGAGTGCCCCCCGGCGATGATCAGCTCGATGTCCCCGGGATACTTGCAGGTGATGCGGTACTTCGTGCAGGTGTTCCAGAGGGCGTTCGCGGCGGGCAAATCCCCCACCCCCTCGACCTCGCTCGGGCCGATGGTGTCGTCGTTGCCGAGGCCCCAATGCGCGATGTCGCCGTGATGCCCGATCCAGTCGAGGAGTTGGCCGCCGCCCGTGTTGTAGTTCCAGCGCCAGTTCATGTGACCGCGCGCCTGAATGTACGGTTCCATCGTCGACGGCCCGACCCACTTCTCATAATCGAGACCGGCCGGCGGCTGGGACACGGCGGCCTCCCATGCGGCCGTGCCTGGGACGAGCTTCGCCAGGTTCGTGACGGGATCGGGAAGCTTCGCCAGCTTCTCCAAGAGCGGCCCGCCCGTGCGCGCGAAGTCATGGTGCCCCGCGGGCAAACCCACCTCGACGCGCGTCACCTTCCCAATGACGCCATTGCGAACGAGTTCGGCGGCGTAATGGAAGTTACGTTCCGACCGCTGCCAGGATCCCGTCTGCCAGATGCGCTGGTTGGTCTGGACGGCGCGGACGATGGCCTGCTGCTCGGCGACCGTGCGGGCGAGGGGTTTTTCGCCGAAGATGTCCTTCTTGTTTCGCGCCGCCTCGATGGACATGAGGGCGTGCCAATGGTCGGGCACAGCAAGCATGACCGTGTCGATGTCGGTCCGCGCCATCATCTCCCGGTAATCGTCGTACGCCTTGCAGTCCTCGCTCTTGTAAAACTCGTTGATCTTGTTGACGGACGCCTGGAGGTGGCCCTTGTCGATGTTCGCCGTGGCGACCACCTGGCAGTCAGGCTGCCGCATGAAGTTGCTGGTGTTGCCAGGGCCCTGCATGCCCCACCCGACGAC
>JBBQML010000936.1:0-2133 GCA_038328885.1 Verrucomicrobiota bacterium
GCGGGAGAGGGCCGGGGTGAGGGCACCTCCGCATTCAGCTTTTCGTCCGCCATGGACTCATTGACCGCTCGCTCACCTCGCCCTTCCACAAGCGGTTGAGGGACGGGCGGCCACGGTCTCGGTGCCGGCCACGCGAGCCGATCGCGGTCATCCAGGGTCAGAAGGTCCGGGCCCGTTCCGAGCGGCGGAAGATTTTCCCGGGCGGCCTCGCGCACGAGCGTCGCATCCGGTGACTGGAGAACGTTCGTCAGTCGGGCCGCGACCGCCCGCGCGACGTCCTGCGCCCGGGCATGGGTGTCCGCGACGACTGCCCGGCGATCGAGTCGCAGGGCCCATCCTGCCAGTCCGGCGAGACCCAGGGCGGGAAGGACAAGCGCCAGCGCGAGCAGCGCAAAGCGCCGGGGCGGACGAAGGGCCGGGTCGTCGATCATGGGGTCGATCCCCTCTCCGGGACCACGATCGAATCCCCATCAATCAGCCAGAACTCCGCGGCCCGCCGATCCCGCTCCACGTCGAACGTCCAAGTCTGGTCGGTCGTCGTGCGGGTGACCTGGACGCGACTGAGATCGGAGGAGGCGCGGAGGCGGTTGGAACCGGTGAGCACGTTCTTGAGCGTGCAGGTGTCGAGTTCGATGGGCTTGGCGGCTTCTGCAGAGGGTCCGGGAATCGGCGGGATGGCAGTCCCGGCATTAAGGAAGACCTCGTTGGTGAGAAACACTGCGTCGCGACCGCCGGGCGTCGGAGCTGTCTGAACCTTGGCGGGTCGAAGGATGAGTTCGAACGTGTCGTTCTTGATGGTGAGCTTCACCCGGCGAGCGCTGCAGCGGCGCAATGCGCTGGCTGTGGGTTCGGCCAACCCGAACCACTCGTGGCCCTGAACGTGATCCGCCTCGGGAATCTCCACGGTGTCGCCCCACTCGAGGGCCACGTTCCAGTCGCAATCCGAGCGCTTCTCCCAATCCGCCGCCACCGGCACCACAACCTGACCCATCCCGTCCTCCGTCCATCGATGAATGCGTAACGCCGACAGGTCGGGCCACGAAAACGACCCCCGAATAGTTGGATCGCTGTAGACCGTGGTAAGAACATCCCCGAGGCGCGGGGCAGGAGTGTCTTCGGAACGACGGAAGTGGATCCGCGAATAGGGACCCCGCTGCAAGTAAGTCCAGACCTGCTTCGCCAGATCCTCCCGAGCCCCGGCGGCACGCAGAAGGGCTTCAGAGGTTTCGAGCCAGGCGGAGTCCGGTTCGGCCTTCTCGCCCGGGTGGCTCGACGTCCGCGGGATGGACTGCAGCGGAATCCCGCCTCCGGCAGCCCGTACGACGACCCTCGGTGGTTGGGGGCTTTTTTTCGCCTGGAGCACCAGACTAAGGGGCGTCTGATTCGCCGCATCTAAACGATTTGGATCGGCGCCGGCATCCAAGAGGAGCTTCAGGTTGTTTGTCAGCCCCTCTCCGATAGCGAAGTGCAGGGCTGTCATGCCGGCAGAGTTGGTGGCGTTCAGATCGGGCCGCGCTTCGAGCAGACGTTCCAGTGTCCGGGGAGACCGCACCGCGGCGAGGCAGAGGAGCGGAGTATCTCCACTCACAGTCCGGGTCTCGGCCGATGCCCCTGCCTGGATCAGCGGTGGGATGAATGGGTCGTTATTCAGGTCGACCGTGAGTTGAAGCATTTCATCCAGCAGACCTGGTCGATAACCCTCCTTGGGTGTGGCCTGGAGGACCTCTTGTAACCAGGCAAGATCGGGAAGGGGTTGGCTCCTGTTCACCATTCGGAACAGCAGGTGCCTGCTGACTCCGTGGGTGCCCGCTGCCACGGCGCCGTGACGCATCAGTATTCGTGCGGCGTCACGGCGGTTGGTGAGGATTGCTTCGGCCAACGGCGTGCTGGCTCGATTGGGTTGCGATGCGCTGATCGGCCGGGCGCCGTTCACATTCGCACCGGCTTGAATAATCCGTTCGATCAGGTTCGTTCGGCCACTCTCGATCGCGGCGAACAGTGAGGCGTGGGCGGCTTCATTCTTCGGCGTCGCGCCCCATTCCAGCAGCGTCTCCACAACCGCCACGAATCCTCGCCAGACCGCCACCGAGAGCGGCGTCGTGCCGTTCTCGGTGGCGGCGTTGGGGTCCGCCT
>JBBQML010000937.1:0-2133 GCA_038328885.1 Verrucomicrobiota bacterium
ATCCCTTGCCGTGGTCGTCGGAGAGGTGAGGTTCAGGGTGTCCGCCACCACCCCGGAGAGCAGCACCCCCGCGACCGACGAGGGCAGCGTCACTCCGTAACGGAAGAAACAATCGGCCACGATCGTGCTGGTCGAGCCAACCGGCTCGTTCCGGAACAGGATCGGTTGCTGCGTGCGAAACGCCCCGATCCGATGGTGGTCAATGATCTCGATGATCTCCACCTGGTCCGCCCCCGCCACAGCCTGGGACAGCTCGTTGTGGTCGACCAGGATCAGCTTGCGATCCACCGGTTTCAGGAAGTCGGACTTCGTCAGGATCCCAACGACCCGCTGCTCCTCGTCGAGGACCGGGAACGCGCCGAAGGCCGAGCCCATCGCGACATCGCGGACCCGGCTGATCGGCTCGTCACGGTGGAAGGAGAGGAAATGCTCGTCCTGCAGATGGCGCACCGGCACGGCCGCCCGGCAGAACATCGCCGTGGTCGCGGTGTCGACCGGCGAGACGAGCACCGAAACCTCGTTCCGCTGGGCGGCGGAAAGTATCTCGTCGGGCACGGCGAGTCCCCCCGTCACGACCAGGGCACGCACGCGCGCGTCCACCGCCAGTTGCTGGATATCCGTGCGGTCGCCCACCAGCACGAGGAGCTTCTCGGGGGGATAGCTCTGGAGACGCTCCCCGAAGGACGCGCTGCGCATGGCCCCGATCATGAGGATGAGGTCGTCCTCGCGGTCGGGTTCGAAGGCGCAGATCATCCGACCGCGCAGGACCCGCGCGAGGCCGCGCAGCGAGCCGATGACTCGCCGGGAGTCAAAGGCACGACCCGGCGCGGGAAAAAAGAACTTGCTGGCCTTGAAGACCGACACCAGCGCGCGACAACGGCGGTCGCCGTCGAGGATGGGCAGAACCCGCACGTTGGCGTCGTCCATCAGGGTCAGCGCCTCGGTGACCGTGGCGTCCAACCCGACGCTGAGCACGTTCGTCTCCATGACGTCCGAGACCCGGGGCGAGACGTCCGCCACGAAGCGCGGAGCCGGGACACAAAAAGTGTCCAGAATGAAGTCGATGCGTTCGTTGGTGTCGCCGCAGCGCGCCGCCACCGCCCCCGCCATCCCGGTGCGTCGACGGAACTCCGCGTACCCGATGGCGGAGCAGATGGCGTCCGGATCCGGGTTGCGGTGACCAATGACGAGAACTTCCCCCATGTGACGAGGGGCGACGCTATCGGCCCCGGCTTCCCGCGGCAAGTAGCGCTCCGATCCCCCGATCCACCGGGCAGCGTATCCGGGAATCCGGGCGGTCCGTGCCGGACGGTTGGAGGTCGGAGCTCGCCGCCCGGCGACCGACTGGCTAGCCTCGTGGACGCAATTCGAGCCGCTCCGACCCGCCATGAAACCACCCTCCACTCTCGTCGGTATCGTGATGGGCAGTGATTCCGACTGGCCCATCCTGCAGGCGGCCTCCGACATTTGCACCGAGTTCGGGGTTCCCTGCGAGACCCGGGTGCTCTCGGCCCACCGCACCCCCTTCGAGATGATCCGTTACGCCCGGACGGCGCACACGCGGGGCTTGAAGGTGATCATCGCCGGTGCGGGCGGAGCGGCCCACCTGCCGGGGATGATCGCCGCCTGCAGCCCCCTTCCGGTGATCGGCGTGCCGGTCCAGACCAAGGCCCTACAGGGGCTGGATTCATTGCTTTCCATCGTCCAGATGCCAGCAGGGGTCCCGGTCGCCACGGTCGCCATCGGTGGCGGGCGCAACGCCGGGCTGCTGGCGATCCAGATCCTCGCCACCGGAAACCCCGCCCTGCTCCGCCAGGTGCAAGCTCATAAATCACGCCTGGCCGCGGAGTCGCGGGCCAAGAACCGGAAGCTGGCGAAGCAACTCCTGCCCCCGGCGTGAGGTCACACGTTCCACCCGCCATGACCCCGACCCCTGCCCCGGCGGCCTCCCAGGTTCTCCTGGTCGAATGCGTGGACCGCCCCGGCCTCGTCCACGCCATCACCGGCGTGCTCTTTCGCCATGGTGTCAACGTGGTGGGCAACCAGGAGTTCGTGGATCGCGCCACGGCCCGCTTCTACATGCGGACGCAGTTTGACGGCGAGGTCCGGGCGGACGAGATCCGGGCGGAGCTG
>JBBQML010000938.1:0-2128 GCA_038328885.1 Verrucomicrobiota bacterium
GGCCGCACGCCGTCCGCGGTCGGTTACCAGCCCACGCTGGCTGCGGAAATGGGTGACCTCCAGGAACGGATCACTTCGACCAAGAAGGGTTCCATCACCTCGTTCCAGGCCGTCTACGTCCCCGCCGACGACCTTACCGACCCCGCGCCCGCCACGACCTTCGCGCACTTGGACGCCACGATCGTGCTGGAACGTTCCATCGCCGAGTTGGGCATCTACCCGGCGGTCGACCCCCTCTCGTCCACCAGCCGCGCCCTGACCGCCGATATCCTGGGTCAGGAGCACTACGACATCGCTCGCGGCGTCCAGCGCGTGTTGCAGCGGTACAAGGACCTTCAGGACATCATCGCGATTCTGGGCATGGACGAGCTTTCCCCGGACGACAAGCTCACCGTGTTCCGAGCCCGCAAGATCCAGCGCTTTCTCAGCCAGCCGTTCTCCGTCGCCGAGGTCTTCACCGGCCGGCCTGGCAAGCAGGTCCCCGTGGCCGACACCGTCCGCGGCTTCAAGGAGATCCTCGAGGGCAAGCACGACGACGTCCCCGAGGCGAACTTCTACATGAAGGGTGGCATCGACGAGATCAAGGAGGCCTGATCCCCGTGTTCCGCGCCCGCGGCGGAACCACCGGCCGCGGAATTCCTGCCGACCACGCACGACGCACGACGCACCACCCACGCCCCCGCCCCATGGCCACGATCAAACTCGAAATCGTCACTCCGGAGGCCAAGATCTACTCTGAAGACGTCGACATGGTGACCCTGCCCGGCGCCGAGGGTGAGATGGGCATCTACCCGATGCACGTCCCGCTCCTCACGCAGGTGGCCGCCGGAGAGGTCGTGGCCCTCAAGGCAGGACAGGCTTACCACCTCGCCATCGGCGAGGGGTTCGCCCAGATCACGGGCCAGCGTGTCGCCATTCTCACGGACATGGCGATCAAGGCGGAGGACATCGACGAAAACCGCGCCGAGGAGGCCCGCAAGCGCGCCGAGTCGCGCCTCCGGGAGAAGCTCTCCGAGGAAGAGGTGGTCGCGGTGAACGCATCCCTCATGAATTCGCTCGCCCAACTGAGGGTCAAGCGCCGCAACCGCAGCGGGTAGAGTTCCTCCTCCTGCCGGGTTCCGAAACCGGGTTCCGAAACCGGTTGGATCTGCCCATTCTCCCCCGCTAGATTCGCGTCAGTCGATGAAACTGACGTCCCGGTGACCCGCTCTGGAAGGCCCCTGAGGACCGGGTTAAGATTTGGTGATATGAGTGACAGCCCCTACGATCTCGCTCAGTTCGTCGGCCGCTTCCACCCCCTCCTGGTCCACCTGCCGATCGGCTTCCTTGCCTTGGTCGGCCTCCTCGAAGTGGCCGCAATCCGTCCGGCCTGGCGACACCTCGCCGCCGCCAACCGCGCGATCCTGCTGCTCACCATCCCGGCGACCGCGGCCGCCGCGTTTGCCGGTTGGCTGCTCGCCGAGGACGGAGGATACGATCCGGAACTGCTCGGCTGGCACCGCTGGACCGGCATCGCCCTCGCCCTCCTGGCGCCCGTCCTCTTCGTGCTCCAGCTCCGGGGCTTGACCCGCGTCTACCGCGCGGGGCTCGCGGTCAGCCTCGGCCTCCTCGGGTTTGCGGGTCACCAGGGCGGCTCGCTCACCCACGGCAGCGACTTCCTGTTCGAGCACGCCCCGCCGTTCCTCCGCGGACTCCTCGGCAACCCGCCGCCCCCCCCCCTCCCTCGCCCCGCAGACCCGCTTGCCGCGCCGCTGTACACCACTGCCATCCAACCGATCCTCGAAGCCTATTGCACTTCCTGCCATGGCGCCGAGAAGGCGAAGGGCGGACTGCGCCTGCACACTCCCGAAGCACTCTCCCAAGGCGGTGACAACGGCCCGGCCCTCGTCGCCGGCCGGCCGCAGGAAAGCCTGGTGGTCAAAGCTGTGGAACTCCCGGAGGAGCACGATGACCACATGCCCCCGACGGGCAAGCGCCAGCCCTCGCCCGATGAGATCGCCCTGCTGGCGTGGTGGATTCAAGCCGGGGCGTCGCCCGAGCGCAGTTCCCAGGAGTTGGAACTTCCGCCCCGGTTCCAGTCCATGGTCGGCTCGCCCCCCGCTCCCCCCACCCCCACCCCCACCCCCAC
>JBBQML010000939.1:0-2123 GCA_038328885.1 Verrucomicrobiota bacterium
CGAGGTGGGCCCCCAGTAGAACGGGATTGCGGTCGCCAGGCTGTGGGTGCGAACCCGGGCCAGGCGGAGTTCGAGTCCGCCATCCGTGGTGCGGCGCCAGTCTTCGATCAACGCGTGGCGCCCAAGGTGGCGGGCGAAACGGAGCAGGGAGGACCCGTCCGGCACTCCGTCACCCGTCGATGGCTCAGGGGTCCTGGGGCCGGCACCGGGATCGGGCAGCAGGCCCTGCAGGGCCCGGGTGAAGAGCGAGTAGTCCATCCTCGGCGGCAGCTTGGAGATGCCGAAGGACATGATCAGGAAGAAGACCCCCTGGCCGATGGATAGCACCGCGACCGGGAGGTCGAACCAGCCCATGGCGAAGAGCGGAACGGTGATAAAACCCATGGCGGCGGCGGCGGCCAGGTGGAGGGGGTGCCGGACGAGGTAGGCCTTCCGGATCTGGTCGAGGGTCAAGAGGAGGAGGCAGGTGCCGAAGATCATCGCGTAGGTGCGCAGGCCGAGGCTGGTGCCCAGGAGGTGGGTCACCACAACCGTGACGCCAACAAACGCCAGCATGCTCCGAAGGAACCGGCGGTAGAGCCGGCCACGGAAGCCGTCGGGCTCACGGAAATTCCCGAGTTCCTTCCGTCCGATCCACCAGGCGAAGAGGAGCCCGGGCAGGGTGGCGAGGACCTGGACTGCGAACAGGAGATAGCCGAACGGCAGGGCTTTGGCCGCGGCCGAGATCGCACCTCCGCCCAAAGCCATCAGTGCGGGGGGTGTGGGGGTAAGAGCCACCTTGACGGGGGGGGGGTGTCGGGTGGGTGGGCGCAGGCGCTCGAGGCCGGATTCGAGGCTGGCTTCCAGTGCCTCGCGCAGAGCGGAACGGGCGCGGTGGAGGCGCACCTTGAAGGCGTTCTCCGAGATGCCCAGGCCTACCACCGCATCAGCGACACTGCGGTTCTCGAGGTAGAACAGCACCAGGCACTCGCGATGGATGGCGGGCAGTTGGGCGAGCGTCGTGCGCAGGGTGGCAGGGGAACGGGTAGGGTCCTCGGCGCCCGGTTCTCCGACGTTGTCGCCGCTGGCGTCCGTTGCCTCGTCCACCTCGAGCGCCCAGCGTTCGCGACGCCGCAGTTCACCCCGGTGGCGGAGGCCGAGGTTGATGGCGGCATGGCGGGCGATGGTGGTGATCCAGGCGCCGAAGCGGTCGGCGCGGCCGAGCAATGCGAGCCGGCGGTACCCGGAGATGAATGCCTCCTGGGAGGCTTCCTCGGCGAGCGAACGGTCGCCCAGCCGGCACCACGCCACGGCGAAGACCTTGTGGGCGTACCGATCGACGAGTTCCCGGTAGCGTTCCCGGTCACCCGCGCGGATGGCGTCGACCGCCGAGGCATCCGCCGAGGCTTCGTCCATGGGGAGAGGCAGGCTCATTCTGCCCGCCAAGACAAGGCCGTCGTCGGAAGGTTACCGGCGGAGGGAACTCAATTCCGCTTGGCGCGCTTCAGCAGTTCGTAAGCACGCTGGGCCTTGGCGTCGCCGTTGGCGGCGGCATTGATGAGGTTCTGCTCCAGCGCGATCATCGAGCTATGAACGGCCATGCCTTGCTCGAGCGTGAGGTTGGTGGTGGAACGGGTGACCTCGATGGCGACGACCGCCTTCTCGTACTGACCTTCGCGGAGGGCTTCGCTGGCCGTGCGGATGTTCTGTTGGAGCTCGGGCTCCGCCGTGGCGAACGCCTCATCGAGTTGTGAGGCGGCCTCCTTCGGGGACACGACCGAGGCCGATCCCGGGTCGGACTTGCCACAGCCGGTGAAGGCGGCCAGCGCAGTCACCAGACAGGCAAGCGTCACGGTCACGGGGGGGCGGTCTCGGTGCGGGGAACTCATGGAGGGGGGGAGATTGCCGATTGATGATTGGTGATTGCCGACCCCTGACCTCCGACCTCTGACCTCCGACCGCCTGTCCTTGGTCACTGGGGGCGTTACATCCTCCACGTTCAGCCGGCCAGATGGCGCCGCGTCACCGCGGCGGCTACCGGGGACCGGCCCGTAGCCGCCGTCGTGCGACGGCGCATTTATTGGCCTTTCTGGGTTTCTTTGCGTTCTTCCGGGCGGCTGCCAGACTTTTTCAACGGGCTAAGC
>JBBQML010000940.1:0-2119 GCA_038328885.1 Verrucomicrobiota bacterium
ATGGTGATGATCTTGCGGGCGGAATCGTTGATCTCGTGCAGGGCGGTGTAGAGCGTGGAGGTCTTGCCCGAGCCCGTGGGGCCGGTGACCAGGACGATGCCGTGGGGGACCTGAAGCACGCGGTGGAAGCAATCGGACTCGCGCGCTGCCATGCCCAGTTGGCTCATGCCCAGGAGGGTGGCGTTCTGGCGGAGGAGACGCATGACCACGGCCTCGCCGTGGAGCATCGGGATGACCGAAACGCGGATGTCGACCTCCGCCTCGTCGATCCGCACCTTGAGCCGGCCGTCCTGGGGCAGGCGCTTCTCGGCGATGTTCAGGTGGCTGAGGATCTTCACCCGCGAGACGATGGCCGGCTGGAACCGTTTGACCTGGGCGGGGACGGGCACCTCCTGGAGCACGCCGTCGATGCGGTACCGGATCCGGAGTTCGTCCTCGAAGGGTTCCAGATGGATGTCCGAAGCCCGCAGTTCGATGGCGTCCCGGAGGACCTGGTTGACGAAGCGGATGATCGACGCGTCCTCGGCCGCGGCGTCGAGATCGGTGTCATCCCCCTGCTCGTCGTCGACCACCTGCAGGGGCGCCTCCTCGTCCAGGGTGTCGATGGTATCGGCACCGACGCCCAGGCGTTTCTTCATCTCCCGGCGGATGGCTTCGGCGGGGGCGAGTACCGGCCGGAGACGGAGTCCGGTGAGGCTGCGGAGCGCGTCGAGACCCGTGGTGGCGAAGAGGCGGCTGGTAGCGATCTCGACCGAGCCGTTGAGGCGGCGCAAGGGCAGGAGTTCGTCGCGAAGGAGGAGGCGGGCTGGGAAGATCGAGAGGACCTCCTTCTCAGGTTCGAGTTCCTCGAGCGAACTGAAGGTGAGTCCGTATTCCTGGGCGAGCCAGCGCAGGACCTGATCCTCGGTCAGGGCGGAATCGGCGGGGCGAAGGGAAAGGACGCGGGCGTCGGCGGCCGAGAGCTGCTTCGCCGCGAGCATGCGTTGGAGCAGGGGCGTGAGTGGAGCGGGTTCGGCCAGGGTGGAGTTCATCATCGGGGACGACGGGAGGGCTCGGCCCGGCCCCGGATGAGGGGCCGGGCCGACCCACCGAAGGGGCTAATGGAGCAGTCCGGCCAGGACGGCCTGTGCTTCCTGGCGGGCGGAAAGGACCTGTCGCAAGGCGTCCTGCGCGGCGGCGAGTTTCGCTTCCTTGGCCTTGCGGGCGTCGCGGTATTTCGCCAGGGCGTTCTTGACGTCGGCGGCCGGGGCCTTGGATTCGATCGCCTTCTGGAGCGCCTGTTCCTCGGGCGAGGATTCGCCACCGAATCCGCGACGGTTGCCGCCGCCGGCCGTGTCGCCGCCGCCGCCCGGGCCGCGGCCCATCATTCGGGCCAAGGCCGCCATCCCCCCGGAGTTGGCTTCGCGCTGGGCGTCGGTGACCTTCTGGACCATGGGCTGGATCGCCTTCCACTCGTCCTCGGCGGTGATCTCCAACATCTCACGGTAGCGCTGCATTCGGCGCTCCTGCATCTGGGCGGGATCGAAATTGCCGCGCTGGCCGCCGCGCCCGCCCCCGCCCTGGCCGCCTCCGCCGCCTGGCGGGGGTTGCTGCGCGAAGGCGTCGGGTTGACCGAGGAGCAGGCCGGCCATGGCAGCGGCGAGCAACGGGAGACGAAGGTTGAGTTTCATGCAGGCTGGGGGTTTTGGATGTGCGGTGCTTTGGGTTGGACCTGGACGCTCGGGATTGGTTCCGGCGTGGCCCCAAGTCCTGCGGCCCCACCAGGCGCCCCGGTCACTGCCGTGGCACGCGCGGTCAGACGCAGCTGTGCGGTGGAGGGTTACACCCGCTTCTCCGAGGGGTGGGCGACCTGGCCGCCGATTACCTCTGGAAGAGGCGCGGGGCGAGGTCGGCGAGGTAGAGCCGCCAGATCGGCCAACTATGGTTCCCCTCGGTGAGGTGCCACTCGTGGCGGATAGTATTTTCCTTCAGCAGCGCGATGAATTCCTCGTTGCGCCCGAGGAGGAAGTCGTCCTTGCCGCAGGCAATCCAGAGCAGCTTCAGCCGGCGGTTGGTTTCGGCAGCCTCAGCCAGGGGTTCGGCCACGTTGTCGGCGGTGGGGGCGGCGGCACTGAAACCC
>JBBQML010000941.1:0-2111 GCA_038328885.1 Verrucomicrobiota bacterium
GAGGTCCCAACCGCCCGCCACCGCCTTCCCGAACCCGAACACGTCGCCACCCGAGCCATAGGTCCAAGGCACGGCGGTCGCCCAACTCTGGCCGCCGATCGCGTTCGCCGCCTCGTCCCAGGCGGAGAACCGGCCTTCGAAGTTCAAGTAGGCGTGACCGCCCACCGGGTCCTGCGAATTGTCGGTGTTGTTATCGAATCGGTCAGCCAGCGCGTCCACCACAATCTCGATGGCGTCGTCCTTCCAAAAGGCGCTGTTCGGGTCATCGCTCGTCACGACGTCGTCTTTCACCCGTACCCCGACGTAGAGGTGGTCATCGTCGTGAGCCAGCCAGTAGGTGAAGCTCGAGTCCTCCGCGCTGTCCCAGCCCCGGTCCGGCGGCCAGTCCAGGATCCACGCGTTCAACCCGGGCGTCACCGTGACCGAGGTGAACCCGCCGTACTCCGCGGGTGTCACCGCCCCATCGAGCTGAATCGAACCGTTTGCCACCTTGGGAACCATCAACGTGGTCCGCCCAACCTCCGACCACGCCCCCGGGGCGACCGGATCGAAGGTGGTGATGTCGAAGGGCTGGGCGATCAGCCCAACCCCGGGAAACAGGGCGGCGGCGATGACAAGGCGGGTGGGGAGGTGCATGGGGATCGGAGGATTAAATAGCCCTCCTCATCCACCCCATGCAACAGACAACTTCATGAATCACTTCGCCGCGGCTCCGCCACCGGCGCCGCCTGGATCTGCTGCAATTCGATGCGCCCCCCGCGATCCAGCACGTAGTCGAAGAAATTCTGCGCGTGCGCCCGCTCCTCCTCGCCAGGCAGACTCATCCAGGCGGCGAACCCAGGGTAGCCCGAGTGCTCGAAGTGGGCCGCCATGCCGAGGTAGGCGCAACCAGAGGAGAGCTCGAGGTTGATCTGGGCGTTCATTGCCTGCGTGCGGGCCGGGCTGAGTTGCCTGTGCCGATCCTAGCCTCCGCGAAACTTCACGCATTCCGACGCGTGCATCTATCGGCGGTTCCCAGTATGGATCGTGAATGCCGCCCCGGTGTCGCCCCGCCCCCCGCCGCACCCGTGTCCCGGTGGGGCGGCCCGCGGCCCGGCACGGTCGTTTGCTCGGGGTGCTCACCGCCCTCTAGTTCACCTGTCCCGCCCTGCCCGCCGCCCCGGTGGATTTCAATCGCGACGTCCGCCCTGTGCTGTCCGACCACTGCTTCCCCTGCCACGGCCAGGACGCCAGCCACCGCAAAGCCAAGCTACGGCTCGACACACCGACCGGCGGCCGCGGCGAGGACGGCGGCCCCAGGGTCATCGAACCCGGCCAGCCGGATGCCTCCGAACTGATCCGCCGCGTCTTCTCCTCCGACCCGGACGAACAGATGCCCCCACCGGACGCGCACCGCACGCTCGCCCCGGCCCAGCGGCAACACCTGCGCGAATGGGTGGCGGCCGGGGCCCCGTACGCGGTGCACTGGGCTTTCGTCCCCATCCACCCTCCCAGCCCGCCCACCGTGCGCCAGTCGGGATGGCTGCGGCAGCCCATCGACGCCTTCGTGCTGGCGCCGCTGGAGGCCGCCGGTCTCGAACCCGCACCCGAAGCCCCATCGGCGGCCTGGCTGCGGCGGGTAGCATTCGACCTGGTCGGATTGCCTCCCTCGACCGAGGAACTGGACGGTTTCGCGGCCGAAGTGGCGGGCTCAGGCGAAGCCGCGTACGCCCGCGCAGCAGACCGCCTGCTCGGGTCCCCGCGCTACGGGGAACGGCAGGCGCAGGAATGGCTCGACGTGGCCCGGTACGCCGACACCCACGGCTTCAACAACGACACCACCCGCACGGTCTGGCGGTGGCGCGACTGGGTGATCGACGCGTTCAACCGCAACCTCCCCTACGACCGCTTCCTCACCGAGCAACTGGCCGGCGACCTCCTGCCCGGCGCCACGCTCGACCAGCGCATCGCCACGGGATTCGGTCGAAACCACGTGGTGAATTCCGAGGGCGGGATCATCGACGAGGAATACCGCGTGGAATACGTGGCCGATCGCGTGCGCACCCTGGGCCTGGCCTGGCTCGGCCTCACCCTGGAATGCTGTCGCTGCCACGACCACAAGTTCGACCCGC
>JBBQML010000942.1:0-2105 GCA_038328885.1 Verrucomicrobiota bacterium
AACGCCATGGAATCGGTTCGCGAGAACGGTCGCTACCTCGCCGGTGGGATTGATCTGCTGGGGCAAATCAAGGAAGGGCTCACCGAGCCGGCCCGCTTGGTGAACATCAAGGAGCTGCCCGAAACAGGCGAAATCCTCCCCGGCAAAGCTGGCTGGAGGATCGGCGCCAATGTCACCCTCGACACGCTCACCCGCCATCCCGAACTTCGACAGCGATTTCCGGCACTCGCCCAGGCCGCGGACGACGTGGGGTCCCCGCAGATGCGCGTGGTCGCCACCGTGGGAGGCAATCTCGCCCAGCACTCGCGTTGCTGGTACTACCGCCACCGGGATGTTCAGTGCCTGAAGCGCGGGGGGTCCCAGTGTTTCGCGCGCGGGGGCATGAACAAATATCACAGTCTCTTCACCGGCTGCCGCTGCCTCAGCCCCTGTGTCTCCAATCTGGCCGTCGCGCTTGCCGCCCTCGACGCGCGGGTGGTCGTTCGTCGGGCGAAAAAAACCGATACCCTGACCCTCGCCGAGCTCTTCTCCGCCGCGTGGTCCAATGCCAAGGTTCACCACTCCCTGGCTCCGTCGGACCTCATCCTCCACATCGAACTGCCGGTCCAGCCGGCAGTCGGCAGTGTCTACCAACAACTCAGCGAACGCAGTGCGTTCGACTGGGCGCTGGTGAGCTGCGCCGTCTCTGGTCGGCTGGATAAGGGCCGCCTGCGCAATGTCCGGATGGTCCTCGGCGCGATCGCCCCCACACCGTGGGAGGTCAAGGCCGCCAACACCTCCCTCGAAGGGGCGGAACCCACCGACGCCCAGTTCGAAAAGGCGGCCGAACGGCTCCTGCGGGAAGCGGTTCCCCAGGAACATAACGGTTACAAAATACCGCAGGCCAGGGCGCTTGTCCGCCGCAGTTTGACCCGCCTGGTCCTCTCCCTCCAGGGAACAGCCTGAAACCGCCGCCCGGTGCAGGCGTGCCAGAGAGGGTGACTCCCTCATTCACTCCGAGATTGACCCGAGAGGGTCGATCGGAACCCAGTTAAGGGGCAGTCAGCCGCCCAAGCCTGGCAATCGCCGGGTTTGATTCACTTCGCGTCACCCCGATGAACCCTTCCGCCTACTCCTCCCACCGCAACCTGCCTCCCCTCGCCGGAATTGCCAGCTTCGACGAGGCTCTCCAGCCCGGACTTTCCATCGAAACGTGTGTCGCCCGGCTCAAGCGGCATCATTGGGCCTTCAGGCGCCTGCACGGCATCTTCATCCGCCGTCTGACCGCGGAACCGCTCTACGAGCTGAAGATGGCCTTCAGTCTGCACGCCCATTACTGCGCGGAGCATGCCGCTGCCTGGCGCACCCGCATCGGCGAAATGCGGGAGCCTCCTCTCGGTCTCGACGTGGTGCCGGACGAAGCCCTGGACGTCTTTTTCGACGAAGTGCTCGCCGCGCCGTCGACCGAAGCGCTGCTCGTCGGCCTCTATGATCAGGCGCTGCCCGCCCTCGCCGAGGCCCTGCGCGTCCATCAACGCGAAACCAACCGGCTCGTCGATCATCCCTCGTTCCGTCTCTGCCGTTTTGCGCTCATTGAGGTCGAGGAGATGCTCACCTACGGCCAGGGTGCCCTCACCAGTCTGGTTTCCACCGACACCCGCGCCGGTCTCGTCGTCTGGCGGCAAACGCTCGCACGGTTGCTCGACCAGGCAGGAGGTCTCGATGGCCGCCTCCCCGCCGCGCCCGGCCCCGTTCAACGGCCGGCATCGCCTCCCACACCGGTCTTCGATCCGGTTCCCCGCCGCGACGACCGGTTCCCGGACCCCTACAACATGGGGGTGCACGCCGAGGCCTTTCTCTACGACGAGTCATTTCCACCCGGCCCCAAAACCCTCATGATGTTCTACAAACGTCTGCGGGAGATCGATGTGCCGGAAATGATGGCCACCATCATCGCCGAGACCACCGGCAAACCGTGGGACTACGCGGTCGACATGACCCGCCAGTTGTGGGACGAGGCCCGGCACGCCATGATGGGCGAGGTCGGCTTCATCCACGCGGGCCTCGATTGGCGGGAGTTGGTCCGGGTGAACTTCACCTGGTCACTCGCCCTCAACACGCAGCTC
>JBBQML010000943.1:0-2098 GCA_038328885.1 Verrucomicrobiota bacterium
GGGCGCCGCCGGCGAGGCTACCGCGGATCTGGGAGTCGGTGGCGGGGCTGACCTGGGGGCGCGCGGTGGCGGAGGGTTGGCGCTGGATGACGAGCGGGGCGGCGGTGGGTCGGGGGGAATCGGAAAGGGGGAATCGGCTGAAGAGCGAGGGTTGGGCGGTCCCGCGCGGGACGGATGCAATGGGCGAGGTCGCGCCCGGCGCGGGCATGCGGACGATCTGCGCGGCGGTCGAGGTGGCTTCGCGCTCGGCGGGATCGGCGGGTGCGGAGACGAGCAGGGACGCCTGGATGGAGGGCGCGGGGCCGCCAAGACGGACCTGTGGCGGATACGGGTTGGGAGAGGGCGAGCGTGCGATCGGGGTCGACGGCGGGGGGCCAACCGGCTTCGAAGGCCGTGCGGTGGGCGCGGCCTTGCGGGCGGGAGCGGACGATCGTTGGGCGGAGGCCCGGGACATTGCTGGAGGAGATTAACCGCGCAGGGGACAGAGGCCGCCGGTCTTCAGGTATTCGCGGCGGACGGCGGCTTCGAGGAAGGACTCGGTGACGAGGCCGCCGTTTCCGAGCGCGAGCAGGCTCGCGTGGAGGGCGGCGTTGCGGATCTGTCCGCCGCTGAGCTGGCAACGTGTGGCGATCTCGCGCAGGAGACGGTCGTCGAGGTGGCGGGCCGCAGGCAGGTGGGCCTGCCAGAGATCCCAGCGTTCCTCGGTGTCCGGAGGATGGAACTCCACGATCACGTCCATGCGACGTTCGAAGGACGAGTCGATGCGTTCTCGGGCGTTCGTGGTGATCAGGACAATGCCCTGAAAGCTCTCGAGGCGTTGGAGGAGAAAATTGGTTTCGAGATTCGCGTAGCGATCGTTGGACGTCTGGACATCCGTCCGGCGGGTGAGCAGGGCGTCGCCTTCATCCAGGAGCAATAGGACGTCGAGGTCTTCCGCGCGATCGAAGACACGGTTCAGGTTCTTTTCGGTTTCCCCGATGTACTTGTTGACGACGGCGGAGAGGTCGAGGCGATAGAGATCCTTGCCAAGGCGGGCGGCGAGCAGCCGGGCGGCGAGAGTCTTGCCGGTGCCGCTGGGACCGGAGAGGAGGGCGCGGACGCCGCAGCCGGGACCGCCCCCCGGCGCCCCGGCGAGTTGCTCGGTCAGGCGTTCGCGGTGGCGGCAGCGTTGTTCGAGGTGCAGGAGTTCGCGCCAGGTGGACTCACCGGTGCGAAGCTGATCGAGGTCGCCGATCGGAGGGAGATGATGCGCGAGCGAGTCGAGGGCTTCGCGATTGAGTGTGCGCGCGGCCTCGGCGACGTCCGCACGGGTCACGGCGCGGCGCCCGGCGAGATGGGCGCGGACCTGGGACCGCTGGGCGAGCCGGCGGATATTTCCGGAGCCGAGGCGGAGCCCTTCGCTGAACTCGGGGGCATAAGCATGCGAGTCGTCCGGGAGAGAGGCGATCCAGTGGTGGAGGCGGTCGGCGGACCCTGGGAGGTCGATGTGGAAGGTGATGGCCGACTCGACGAGGGTCCCGGCGATTCCGCCGTGGAACCCGAGCACGATGCCAACCGGCGATTGGGCCTGGGCGGGATC
Source organism: Verrucomicrobiota bacterium (assembly GCA_038328885.1). Classification (GTDB taxonomy): domain Bacteria; phylum Verrucomicrobiota; class Verrucomicrobiia; order Limisphaerales; family CAIMTB01; genus CAIMTB01. The sequence continues at coordinate 1,580 of JBBQML010000943.1, forward strand.
GGGGACGAGGAAAACCTCCCCGGGGGCGAGATCGAGGGAGAGAATAGGGAGGGCGTTGAGGGCGAGCCCGAGCGCGGTGAATCGACGCCAGTGGGTGATGTCGAGCCGGGCATCGGAGGGGCATTCGAGGACGCCCTTCCCGAGGGACTTGGCGAAGGCCCCGAGGAGGGTGTGCCGGCCGTTGTGGAGGGGGCCGCGGACGATGACGGCCCGGATCTCGCCGGACGCAAGGAGCCCGGGGACCGCCCGCGCCTCAGCGACAAGGGATTGCGGAAGGACGAGTTGATCGAGCGCCTTGAGCTGGGTCGGCGGCTGGAATCGGAATCCCTCGAAGGCGGTCGGTGCGGCCCCGGTGAGGGCGTCCCAGAGCGACGGTGGAATTTGAGGCGTCCAGTCCGCGCGAGGTTGGGCGGCGTTGGGGACGTCGACGAGCCCAGAGGACCGCCACGCGGCAAGCCTTTCGAGAAAACGGTCGGGGCTGAATTGCCCGCCCCAGAGGCGCCGAAGCAGGGAGAAGCT
>JBBQML010000944.1:0-2097 GCA_038328885.1 Verrucomicrobiota bacterium
GAACGCCCATGAACTGCTCCCAGTTCACCCCCTCCAGCCGTTGGCTCCAGCCAGGCCCGACCGGGCTCGGACCGACCGCGGCCGCCTTGTCGTTGATCGACGGCCGGGTCCCCGACGGCCTGCTGCGGCCCAGGACCAGCACCGGAGGCGGAGGCGGCGAAACCAGTGGACCGCTCGCTTCGCCCCCTTCCCGGGCCTTCGCCACCGCGTGGGCGGTGGCCACAACGGCCGGGGCCGGGGCCGGTGCGGTGGACTGCAACCGGACCTCCGCCGCCCGCTGCGAGCCCCTCAGTGGCACCGAACCAGCGCCAGCCTCCTGTCGTTCGAGCACCTCGATTCGACCCTCCAGACGTCGCCGAGCGTCCTCGCTTGCTTCGAGACGCCCGTTGAACGCCTGCAACTGCGGGCGAACCACGAGCAGATAACCCAGCACCAGGGCCGTCAGCAGGAGGAACTCTATCATGGCAGGAAGGAGGTTGGCGGTGGACTGTCGGGCGCCGTTATACCCCCGTGGTCCCGCCTGCCATGCATTGAAAAAGCTCCGGACGGGATCGATGGGGTGCATCCATGAATTGTGGGTGACCGGATACCAAAGCGCCGCCTCGCCGGGCTCCTCGGCGCACTCCAAGGCGCGCCGCCGCGTTGGTACGGTCCACCGCACCGACAACCTGTGGATGCACGGAGATCGATGCGGCCTCGGGCAGAGCACTTGGAACCGCCACGCGGCTCGGATAGCGTCCTAGACATCCATCGAGCTTCCCTATGAAAAATGCCATCACCCGTCGCCAGTTCATCGGCTCGACCTCGATCGCCAGCGCCGGACTCGCCTTCGGCGGACCGCTCGCCGCTCGTGGTGCCGACGCCGCCGCAGTACCCGCTGCGCTCGGCGGCGCCGCGGCGCACCCAGGCCGCTTCCCCGCCTGGCCGGTCTATGATCAGACCGAGGAAGAGGCCCTGCTGTCGACCTTGCGCAGCGGGCAATGGTTCCGAGGCACCGGCAACGCCGTCGCCGGCTTCGAGAAGGCCTACCAGGAACTCACCGGGGCCAGGCATTGCCTCGCCACTTCCTCCGGCACGAGTGCCTTGACCGCGGCCTTGGGCGCACTCGACATCGGACCCGGCGACGAAGTCATCCTTCCGCCGTACACCTTCGTGGCGACCTACAACGTCATCGCGCTCAATTTTGCTCTGCCCATCTTCGTGGATACCGATCCCGAGACGTTCCAGATCGACGCGGGCAGGATCGAGGCTGCGATCACACCCCGGACCAAGGCCCTGCTCCCCGTCCACATTGGCGGTTCACCCGCGGACCTCGACCGGATCCTGGAGGTCGGGCGTAGGCACGGCGTCCCGGTGATCGAGGACGCCTGCCAGGCCCACCTCGCCGAGTGGCGGGGCGGGCAGGTCGGCACCTTCGGCCTGGCCGGTTGCTTCAGCTTCCAGGCGAGCAAGAACCTCAACGCCGGCGAAGGCGGCGCCGTCCTCACGAACGACGACCGCTTCGCGGAGGCCTGCCGCAGCTTCCATACCCAGGGACGCGCCGGGACCATCAGCGGCCCCGGTTTCTCCTACAGCGGCACGCGAGGTTCGAACCTCCGCCTGGGCGAGTTCCAGGGCAGCCTCCTGCGAGCCCAGATGGCGCGCGTCCGGGCGCAGACCCTCCGCCGCTCGGAGAACGCGGACTACCTCACGACACTCCTCCGGGACCTCCCCGGCGTGCAACCGGCGAAGCTTCACGCGGGCGTCACTCGCAGCGCCTATCACCTCTTCATGTTCCGCTACGACAAGGCGCACTTCGCCGGGTTGACACGTGCGCAGTTCCTCGAGGCCCTCGGCAAGGAGGGAGTTCCGGCGTCTGGCGGCTACGGTCCGATGAACCGGGGAGCCTACGTCACCGGCCTGGCCAGGAACCGGCATTTCCTCAAGGTCTATGGGGAGCGCCGGATGGAGGACTGGCTGCAGCAGACGTTGAACTGTCCCGAGAACGACAAACTCTGCGAGCAGGCGGTCTGGCTGACCCAGAACCTGCTGCTCGGCCCGAGGAGCGACATGGACCAGATCGCCGAAGCCATCCGCAAGATCCAGCGGCACGCCGAC
>JBBQML010000945.1:0-2090 GCA_038328885.1 Verrucomicrobiota bacterium
CTTCTCGCGCTCGAGCAGCGTGGGGTGGGAGTAATAGAAGCCGCTGTAGATCGGGTGGGGGGTGAGGTTCGACAGATTTTTCTCGTGAAGCTTGCGCAGGGCGCGGACCAGGGCGTCGGCCGTCCCGACCGCGTCGGCGGCGTAGCCGTCGGCCTGGTACTCGAAACGCCGGGACAGGACATGGCTCACCGGGGAGAACCAGAACGTCGCAGTATCGGAGAGCAGGGCGAACAGCAACAAGGCGACGGCCACGGAAGGCGTGGGGAATCCGAAGGCGGAAAAAAACCAGGGCTGACTGGCGAGCCACGCGACGGCGCCCAACGCGCCGAGCGAGAGCGCCGCCGACCATCCCAGCAGTTTCGGAATATGGCCGAGCCGGTAGTGGCCGATCTCGTGCGCCAAAACGGCCTCGAGCTCGGGTTCGGCCAACTGGCTGATGAGGGTGTCAAAGAGCACAATCTTCCGGAACCCGCCCAACCCCGTGAAGAACGCGTTCGCGTGCCGCGAGCGCCGGCTGCCGTCCATGACCTCGATGCTCCGGGCGCGGAAGCGCGTGCGCTCCGCCAGACCCAGGAGGCGGTCGCGGAGGGTGCCTTCCGGCAGCGGCGTGAATTTGTTGAATAGCGGCATGATCACCACGGGCGCGAGCACCAGCATGATCAACTGGAAAACGGTCAACGCCGCCCAGCCCCAGAGCCACCACCAAGACCCGGTCCACCCGACAAGCGCGAGCAGCAATGCCAGCAGCGGGATGCCCAGCGCGGCGGCCAGGAGGCCTGACTTCACCCGGTCGATCCACCACGTCGCTTGCGTCGAGGTGTTGAAGCCGAACCGTTCCTCCAACCGGAACTGGGACCACCAGTCCAGCGGGAGCCCCGGGACCGCGAGGGCCACGCCGCCGAGGAACAGGCCGGCGGCCGATGCCCATGCCGAGGTGCCGGCCAGTTCCGTCCAGGCTTCCCACGCGGCCGGCAGGATTTCCGTGAAGAGGACCAGGGCCAGCAGCACCGTGCCCCAGGTCAGTTCCACGACGGCGAGACGGTTGCGGGCCAGCGTGTAGGCCACCGCTTTGGCATAGGTGTCCGCCGCCATCGTGTCGCGGAATGCGGCGGGTACGTGCGCGCGGTGCGCCAGCACATGGTGGCGATTGAGCTGTTCCAAGCCGACCTGGGCGAGCCAGCGCAGCAGGATCAGACCACCTGCCAGGAGCATGAGGGGGTGCATTCGGAGGGGAAGGAGGTGCTGTGAACGGTCGGACGCGGTCGGGTGAGTCGGCTACCGGGTCCCCAGCAGCAGCCGGACCCCGACGAGGACGAGGAATCCCCCAAAGAGCCTCTGGAGGTCCGGCGAGGCGAGCTTGGTGGTCAGCCAGGGCCCGAGGAACCCCCCGAGGATCGCGGTCGGCATCAGGAGCGCGGCAAGCCGCCAGTCGACCTGCTGCAACTGCGAGTGCTTGAACACGCCTGTGATCGCCGTCGGGATGATCACCGCGAGGGAGGTGCCAACGGCGATCTTCATGTCCGTCTTCAACAACAGCGCCATGCCTGGGACCATGATGATACCTCCACCGACGCCGAATAGTCCGCTCGCGAGACCGCTGAAGAGGCCGATCACCGCAGCAATTGCGTACCGCATCGCCGGTTTATCCGGGCGCGGGGCTGCGGCGGACAACTGTTTTCCGACGGCGCACGGGTGGAACTCGACCTGCGCCCGGGTCGAAGGCGCCCAACCGACGGCGCGAGCGGATGGGACCAGAGTCGCATTCCGTGAGCGCGGACGATGCGCCATGGTGCGCCGCATCGGTGGCCGGTTCGCGCGCGTTGCCCAGGCAACGCCCCACCTGGACCACCGGTGAACGAATCAGGCAAGCAGCCAGCCAGCGCCATGAAAGCCCTCCCGATTGATGATCTCGAAGCCGACCTCGACCTCGACCTCAACGGCGATCTGGCATCGCACGTCGCCGGTTTCGTCCGCACCTGGCTGGCACCCTCGCAAGTGATGCCGGTCGCAGGCACCAACCTCCCGCGCCTGGCCGGCCTTGAGGGAAAGCTGGTGGGGACGCGGGCCTGGAACACGATGGACGCAGGGGG
>JBBQML010000946.1:0-2086 GCA_038328885.1 Verrucomicrobiota bacterium
GGTACGCGGGTGGGGGCGTGGGAGTCGATTTTGACGCGCATCGCGAGGGGACGCGCTGCGGTTCGGGAGAACCGCGGTCCGGAGCGGAGCCGGGAGCGTTCCGGCGTTGACCTTGACCTTTGCAAGGACTGGCGGCCTCCCGTACCTTCCGCCCGCTTTCGGATCCCGTAATGCCCAGCGTTTTCATCAAGACCTACGGCTGCCAGATGAACGAGCGTGACAGTGAGGCGGTGCTCGCCCAACTGGCCGCGCGCGGCTACCGCCTGGCGCCGACGGAGGCGGAGGCCGACGTGGTGCTGTTGAACACCTGCAGCGTCCGCGATCTCGCCGAGCAGAAGGCGCTGGGCAGAATGCGGTCCCTCGTGGGCGCGGCGCGGAAGCAGAAGTCCGGGGCGGTGATGGGCTTCTTCGGGTGCATGGCTCAAAGCCGGGGAGAGGAACTGACCACCGAGATCCCCGGCGTCCGGCTCGTGCTGGGCACGCAGAAGGCGCACCGCGCGGGCGAACACCTCGACGCCCTGCTCGCGGGGCGGGCGCGGACCGTGGTGGACACCGGGGTGGAGGCCGGCAGCGAATCCGCGATCCGCGAACACCTTCACCCGGCGGCGGCGATCCCCGGGACGGACGCGAGGGCGGTGACGGCGTTCGTCAGCATCATGCAGGGGTGCAACCAGCACTGCACGTTCTGCATCGTGCCCTTCACGCGGGGCGAGGAACGGAGCCGACCGATCGACGAGATCGTGACCGAGGTGCGCGAGTTGGTCGGGCGGGGCGTGAAGGAAGTGACGCTCCTGGGTCAGATCGTCACGAGCTACGGACGGCGGTTGGTGCCGGTGCGGGAGGGCCGGAGTCCGTTCGTCCAACTGCTCGACGCCGTGCACGAGGTGGAGGGCCTGGACCGGATCCGGTTCACTTCGCCCCATCCGAAGGGCTACGGGGACGACCTGATCGAGGCCTACGGAAGGCTGCCCAAGCTGTGTCCGAGCGCGCACCTGCCCCTGCAAAGCGGCAGTGATCGGTTGCTCAAGGCCATGCACCGGGGCTACACGCGCGACCGTTTTCTCGGGATCGTACGGCAATTGAGGGCCGTCCGGCCAGGCATCGGGATCGGGACCGACATCATCGTCGGGTTCCCGGGCGAGACCGACGAGGACTTCCAGGCCACGCTGGGACTGGTCCGGGAGGCAGAGTTTGACCAGGCTTATCTCTTCAAGTACTCGCCGCGCCGCGAGACTCCGGCTGCCAGCCTGCCCGACCCGGTGCCGGCGGATCTCCGGGATGCGCGTCACGCGGAGTTGCTGGCCGAGGTGAACGCCATCGGGGACACGCGCTACGCGGCGCTCATGGGCCAGCGGGTGGAGATCCTGGTTGAAGGTCTCAGCCGCCGGAACTCCGCCCGGCTTGAGGGCCGGACCGGCTGCAACAAGATCGTCGTTTTTGCCGGCCATTCCCGGCATGTTGGCCAGGTCATGGACGTGCGCATCGTGGGCCGAACGCCCTTCACGCTCTACGGCGACCCGGTGGTGGCCGGTCTCGACGACCACTGACGCGCGCCGTCATCCACCATTTTTCCTGAAATGACGCTCACGCTTTCCAGTCTTTCGGTCCTGCTCGGAGTGGGGTTGGCCCTGCCCCAGGTGTGGCAGCTCACCCAGCCCGCGGAGTGGCGCCGGTGGTCGACCTCGTTCCCGCGGTCCAAGCCCATCGGGTGGGCGTTGGTGCTGCTGGCGACGGCCTGGTTTCTGTGGAACGTGCAGAACGAGACCCTCGCCGATTTCTCGAGATTCAAGCCCTACCTGCTGGCGCTTTTCGCTTCGATCGGGGTGCTGACATGCGTCTACGTGAGCGACTTCCTGGCGGTGCGGGGGGTGGCGCTGCTGATTCTCCTGCTGGCGAAGGTGATGGTGGACACGGCGAGGTACCATGATTCGGGATGGCGGTGGGTGATCGCCGGGCTGGCCTACGTGTGGGTGTTCGCCGGCATGTGGCTGACCATCTCACCCTGGCGGCTGCGCGACTTCCTCGAGTGGCACAACCAGAGCGATCAGCGCATCCGCCTCCTCGCCGGCGGCCGGTTGACGGTGGG
>JBBQML010000947.1:0-2081 GCA_038328885.1 Verrucomicrobiota bacterium
TGTACTTCTTCTCGTCTCGTCTCCGCCGTCCGCTCCTGTCCGCCTTGGCCGCCACGGTCCTCGCCCTTCAGTCCGGTTTTGCCGCCGGGCTGGCCGGAACCACCGCCGCCCCGCTCTCCGCTGGCCGCAGCGTGCTGGAGCTGCCGCCCTCGCCGGGCAACGCCCGTAACAGCGAGGGCGCGTTCATCGCGCTGAAAGGGGGACGGACGCTGTTTGTTTACAGCCACTTTGTGGGTGACGACAACGATGACCACGCCAAGGCGGTGCTGGCGTCGCGCATTTCCTCCGACGACGGCGACACCTGGAGCGGCGACACGGTCATTGCCACTCCCGGGGAGGACAAGGCCATGAACGTCATGAGTGTGTCCCTCCTGCGTCTTGGCAATGGGGACGTCGGCCTGTTCTACTGCCTGCGTAATAGCTGGCATGATCTTCGCATGCAACTTCGCCGGTCGTCGGACGAGGGCCGGACGTGGTCAGATCCCGTGATGTGCATGCACGCCTCCGAGTACTACGTCGTGAACAACGACCGCGTCATCCGCCTGTCCTCGGGCCGGCTGCTCATTCCGGCGGCACTGCACCGCAAGATCACCGACGCCAACGTGCAGGAGTCCCTCGACTGGCGCGGCATCGCCTCGTTCTTCCTGTCCGACGACGATGGACGCAGCTGGCGCGAAGCTCCCATGGCCTGCACCCTGCCCAGTGCGCACACGCGCGCCGGACTGCAGGAACCCGGCGTCACCGAGATGGCGAACGGCGTGCTCTGGGGCTACGCCCGCACCGACCTCGGGCGCCAGTATGAATTCTTTTCCAGCGACGGCGGTGAAACCTGGACCATCCCCCAGCCCTCCCGCTTCAGCTCGCCGGTGTCGCCGCTCTCGATGAAGCGACTGCCCGGATCCGGCAACCTGCTCGCCATTTGGAATCCGATTCCCAACTACCAGACCCGTCCGCTGGAGAAACCGGCCGGCGATCGCACGCCGTTGGTGGGCGCCATCGGGTTTGGAGTCACGGACGCCACCTGGGGCCCCACCTTTCTCGTCGATCGCAACGACGTCGACCATGAGGGCTACTGCTACACCGCCATTCACTTTACGGGCAAGTCGGTCCTGCTCGCCTACTGCGCGGGCGGCAAGGCCGACAAACACCGCCTGAACCGGCTGCGCATCCGCAAGATCGATCTCGACGTGTTCACCGCCTTCGCCCCCAAGGCCAGGTAGCCAAAAGGTTCTTCGCCCTTTTCGGCCGGCAATGATCGCGGCGCCCCTCTCACCCGCGCCTTTCCGTCTCTTCCGTCGAACGGTTTTTCTCTCATGAACCAGCCCTTCAAGGCCGTCAATATTGACTGCAATTTCGACTACGCCTACGAGCGCGAGCGTCTGTCGGCCTGCGGCATCGACCTCGCATTGCGGAAGGCGGTGACCGAGGACGACATCATCCGGGCCTGCACCGATGCCGACGCCGTGGTGCTGGAGGGAGCGAAGACACCCATGACCGAGCGGGTCATCCTAGCCCTGCCCCGCTGCCGGTTGATCGCCAAGTATGCGGTCGGGGTGGACAATATCGATGCGGCCGCGGCCACCCGGGCCGGCATCGTGGTCGCCAACGCCGCAGACTACTGCACCGAGGAAGTCTCGGACCACGCCGTGGCCCTCCTCCTCGCGAGCGCCCGCCGGGTGGTGGCGATGGATCGTTTTGTCCGCGCCGGAAACTGGTCCGGCTTCACCCGCGACCAACCGTTGAGGCGTGTCAACCAGCTCACGCTGGGTCTGGTGGGTCTCGGGCGAATCGCCCGGGCGACCGCCCGGAAAATGGCGGGGTTCCGGCTCCGAATTCTCGCCACGGATCCCTACCTGACCGGTCCCGGCAACGAACCCGGCGTGGAAATCGTCGATCTTGACACCCTCTTGCGCGAGTCGGACCTGATTTCGGTGCATGTCCCCCTCGTTCCCGAGACCCGCGGCCTGCTCAATGAGGCGACGTTCCGTGCGATGAAACCGAATGCCATTGTGGTCAACACCTCGCGCGGTCCCGTGATCGACCAGTCCGCCCTCGAACGGGCGCTTGAGGAAAAGTGGATC
>JBBQML010000948.1:0-2081 GCA_038328885.1 Verrucomicrobiota bacterium
GTTCGAAGGGCAGGGCCTGGACGACGGCCACCACCAGGATGGCCAGCCAGGGGGGATGCCGTCGCTCCTCGAACCAGCGGCGGAGGGTTTGTCCGGACGACAACGGTTGCCCGACCACGTCGAGCCGGCGACCCAAGGCGGCGAGGGCCCACACCGCGAGGCCCCCCGCGACCCACGGGAACCAAAGCCGGAGGGCGACGGGCAGCTGGACCCAGCCGGGGAAAACGCGGGGGAGGGCGGTCAACCCCACCAGGAAGACGGCGAGCAGTGGAAGCGCGATCCAGAAGACCCGGCCATGGAGGAACAGGATCATGGCCACCAGCCCGAAGTAGCCCAGCACGCGGTTTTGCGTGGTCGAGATGGCGAGCGGATACCGGTAGACCGGGTTGCAGACCTGGTCATCGGAGAGGATCGGGAATGCGCCACTGCCCTCGAAATCGAGCCAGAAGGGCAGCGCGGTCAGCAGGAGGAGGGGGATCTTCAGCCACTCGGACCAGTCGACGCCGGGGCGCCCCGGTCGCATCCACCCGATCCCGAGACACGCCAACCCGACGCTCATCAAGAGCAGTTGCCCGCTGGCGAGTCCGACGGCCAGGACGAGCGCCGCGATCAACTGCTCCTGCTGGGCCCGCGGGCCGTCCGTTTCCAGCCCGAAGCGGTGGGATTGGAACAGGTGCCACGCGACCAGGATGCTGACCGGGACACTCGCGATGCTGAGCAGGAGTTCATCGGGCCAGGAATTCCGCTCCCCCCACGCCACCACCACCGCCAGGTACAGGATCCCCAACTGCACGAGTTGGAAAAGGAACTGTCCGGAGCGGCCGGTCTGCGGGACCGGGTCGACGGGGGTCGCGGCGTGACCGGCTGGCTCCGAACTCGGTGTCATATGGCGACCGACTCGAACGCAAATCCCTTGAGGTACTCCGTTTCGGGAACCGCCGGCAGGATGGGGTGGTCCGGGGACTGGGTATACCTCGCGAGTCGTCGGAGGGGGCGGTGTGCGTCGAAGGCGGCTTCGGTGATGACCGCCTCGAAGGTTTGGGCGTCCACGTGGTGTGAACAGCAGAACGACGCGATGATCCCGCCCGGCCGCACCAGCTTCAAGGCCCGGAGATGAATCTCCTTGTACCCGCGGAGGGCGTCGGGAACCGAAGCCCGGTTCCGGGTGAAGGACGGGGGATCGAGGATGATGAGGTCGAAGCGGGGCTCGGGGGCGGCTTCGGTGCCGCCACTCGCCGACCCGGTGCTGCCGCCGTGCCGCAGCCAGTCGAACACATTGGCGGTTTCGAAGGTGCAGCGGTCGGACAGTCCGTTGCTGGCCGCCACCCGGCGGGCGACGGCGACGGCCTCCTCGCTCTGGTCGAGGCCGATGACCGAGACCGCGCCGGCTCGGGCCGCGGGGAGGGCGAAGCCGCCGATGAAACTGAAGGCGTCCAAGACCCGGGCGCCGGGCGCGAGGGTTGCGACGAGGGCGTGGTTGACCTGTTGATCGAGGTACAGGCCGGTCTTGTGACCGGCCATCACGTTGGCCTCGAACGTGAGGCCGTTAAGCCGCACCGGCAGGGCGGTTTGCTCGGCTTCCGTGAGGGTGCCGGCGAGCAGGCCGCTGGCTTCCGGCAAGCCCTCGAACTGGCGGGCGCCCATGTCGTTGCGTTCGAGGATGGCGCGCGGACTCAGCAGGCGCTCGAGGACGCGAACGATCAGCGCCTTCCGCTGGTCCATGCCGGCCGAGGACATCTGCACCACGAGGACATCCTCGTATTTGTCCACGATCAATCCGCTGAGGAAGTCCCCTTCGGAGTTTACCAGGCGGTAGGAGGAGGCCCCGGGGAGGTGGCGCTGCCGGTGGGCGAGCGCGGCGGCGATCCGGCGCTCGAAGAATGCTTCGTCGAGCTCGATTCGCGCACTGCTGAGCACCCGCACCGAGATCCTGGACCGGGAGTTGAAGAACCCCACGCCGAGCAGGCGCCGGCGGTGGTCCTTCACCTGAACGACCTCCCCATCGGTGGCGGTGCGGGTCTGGCGCAGGATCGAGCCTTCGTAGATCCACGGGTGCCCGGCGAGCACGCGGTCCGCTTCAC
>JBBQML010000949.1:0-2080 GCA_038328885.1 Verrucomicrobiota bacterium
TGCCCCGCGACCTGGTGAACCAGTTGGCACCCCGTTGCGCCTCGCTCTGGAACATGTATGGGCCGACCGAGACGACGATCTGGTCCACGACCGGTCGGCTCGAGGCAGGCGAGGGTCCGGTGAGCATCGGGCGGCCGATCGACAACACCGAGGTCTACGTCGTCGACCCGGAGCTCCGGCTGCAGCCGGAGGGAACCCCGGGTGAGCTCCTGATCGGCGGGGAGGGGGTAGCCGAAGGGTACTTGCGACGCCCGGAATTGACCGCCTCGCGGTTCATCGCCGATCCGTTCAGCGGGCGCGCAGACTCGAGGCTCTACCGCACGGGCGACCTGGCCCGATGGCTGCCGGACGGGACGCTGGAGTGCCTCGGCCGGATGGATGACCAGGTCAAGATCCGGGGTCACCGGATCGAGCTCGGGGAGATCGAGTCGGTGCTGCGCACGGCTCCGCAGGTGCGCGCAGCGGCCGTGGCCGCGCGCGAGGCGGCCCCGGGGGACCTCCGATTGGTCGCGTACGTGGTTCCCGGGGGTGAGGCGTTGGATTTCGGACAGCTCCGCGAGGCGGTCAGGGAGCGGCTTCCAAGTTACATGGTGCCCGCCGCCTGGGTGCGGCTCGATGGGCTGCCGCACACACCCAACGGCAAGTTGGATCGGCGCGCGTTGCCGATGCCGGACTGGGGAAGCGCCACGGTCTCCGGCGGCCCGACGTCCGCGGCGCCGCGCACCCCTGACGAACAGCGGATGGCTGGCCTGTGGCGCGAGGTGCTGAAAATCGATCCAGTCGGGATGGACGACAATTTCTTCGATCTCGGCGGGCATTCCCTGCTGGCGGTGCGGTTGTTCGAGCGGATCGAGCGCGAGTTCGGCCGACGTCTGCCGTTGATCAGCCTGCTCCGGCACCCCACGCCGGCGGCTGTGCTTGGTCTGGTCACCGAACCGGAGTCCACTGGCGGCGGCGGACTGGAGGGTTGGGGTTCGCTCGTGCCGTTGCAGCTCGGGAAGGGAAAGCCGGGGTTCTTCTGCGTCCACGGCGCTGGGGGCAACCTGCTTCTCTACCGTGACCTGGTGCGTGCGCTGGGCCCGGATGTGCCGTTCTACGGGTTTCAATCCAGCGGGCTCGACGGCAAGTCCCCGCCCCGGGAAACGGTCACCGCCATGGCCACGGCTTACGTGGCGGAGTTGATGGGTTTTCAGAGGGCGGGTCCCTACTTGCTCGGGGGGTATTGCATGGGAGGGACCGTGGCTTACGAGATGGCGCGGCAGTTGCACGCCCGGGGTGGACAGGTGGCCCTGCTGGCGCTGTTGGATACCTACAATTTCGCCGCCCGAACCCGCAGTTCAACCTGGTCCGACCGGCTGCTCCGGCTGCGGCAGAAGGCGGGGTTTCACGCGTCCAATCTCGCGCGGGCCCGAGGGAGGGAGCGGTTCGCGTATGTCCGATCAAAGGCACAGCTCGCATGGGCTCATCTCAGCCCGGGCCGAACGTCGGCCTCCGGCGGTGGCGGCCTGAAAAGCACGCTAGCCCGGGTGGAGGCCACCAACCACGAGGCTGGGATGAGCTACCAACCGGAGCCGTGCCCGGTGAGGCTCACCGTCTTCAAGCCGAGCCGGACTTACGCCTCGTATGCCGACTCGAGGATGGGATGGCAGTCGATGGCAGTGGGTGGACTGGAGATCGTGGAGCTTCCCCTGAACCCGCATGCGATGCTCGTGGAGCCGTACGTCGCGCATCTCGCGCGCGCGCTGCGCGAGCGCCTGGAACGGGCTTGGGCCGCGTAGGGGCATCCACGGGGCCACCTGCCAACTCGATCTCAGGCCACTCCGCGGGGTGGCAGCATCCGCTGCTCCAGTCCGGGCTCGCGGAGGTCGTGGTACCGCTGCCAGAACCAGGTCCAGAACTCGCTCTCCAGTGGGTTCAGTCGGGGATAGCCCGGAACGACAGCACCCAGGTAGGGCCAATCGCCGGGTGCCGTCACGAGTCCGGCGCGAAGCGGGTTGAGCAGGACATAATCCGCGCAGGCAATCGTGAAAGCCCGTTGCTCACGTTCCGATCGTGTCAGCACATGATCATAGGCTTGGTG
>JBBQML010000950.1:0-2080 GCA_038328885.1 Verrucomicrobiota bacterium
CCCTCCACCTTCGCCAGACCCTCAACCGGCAGACCCCCAGGCCCAGGCCTCAGCAGCTCTCATGAAGGACGACATTGTGATCGCGATCGACGGTCCCAGCGCCAGTGGCAAGGGGACCTGCAGCCGTTACCTCGCCGCCAGACTCGGTTTGTGCCACGTGGACACGGGGGCGATGTACCGGACCCTCACCTGGCACTGCCTCCGGACCGGGGTCGAACCGGCGGATCCCGCCCAGGTCCTGGCCGCGGTGCGGTCCTGGCCGGCGGAACTGGTCGCCACCGAGGGCGAGGTGAGGTTGCTCGTCGGCGGGGTGTACCCGGGCGCGGCATTGCGCGGGGACGAGGTGGCCGCCTGGGTGGCGCGGATCTCCCCGATCGTGGGGGTGCGGGTGTGGATGGTTCGGACGCAGCGGGAGTGCCTGCGCTTCGGGGGGTTGGTGATGGATGGCCGGGACGTGGGCACCCACGTGTTTCCGGAGACACCCTTCAAGTTCTTCCTGACCGCGAACGAGGGAGTCCGGGCACGGCGCCGTCGCGTGGAGGGTTCGCAGGAAAACACAGCGGAACGAGATCGACGCGACACCGTGCGCGCGGTCGCGCCCCTGGAGGCCGCGCGGGACGCGGTGGTGGTGGACAACTCGCACGAACACGCCGAGATCACCGGAGCGTTCCTCCTCGCCCACGTGGAGTCGACGCGCGCTCGGTTGGGCCTCTGACGGTTCGAATCGACAATGAACGCCCCGGTGATTGTGGCGATCGATGGACCCGGAGCCGCCGGGAAGAGCACGGTGGCCCGGAAGGTGGCGAGCGCGCTCGGTTTTGCCTATGTCGACACCGGGGCGATGTACCGGACCCTGGCGTGGCACTGCGTCCGGGCCGGCGTGAACCTCGCCGACCCGAAGGCCATCGCCGGGGCTTGTCGACGCTGGCGGACGCGGTTCCACGTCGTCGCCGGTGAAGCGGACGAGCCGACCGAGGTGGTGCTGCTGGTGGAGGGTTACCGGCCGCAAGCGGAGATCCGCACGCGCGAGGTCAGCCAGTGGGCCTCGGATGTCGCCGTTGTGCCGGCGGTGCGGCGCTGGATGAAGCGCGAGCAGCGTGAGGCCCGCCGTTTTGGCAGCCTGGTGATGGAGGGTCGGGATATCGCCACCAACGTTTTTCCGGAGACCGACTTCAAGTTCTGGCTGGATGCCTCCCCGGAGGAACGGGCTCGACGGCGGGCTTCGCAGGGGGTGGAGGACGACCCGGAGTATCGGGACCGACAGGATTCACAGCGGGCGGAGGCGCCCTTGATGGTGGGGTTGGGGTCGGTGCGGATCGACACCACGGGGCGGTGCGTGGACGAGATCGTGGCGGAGATCGTGGGGGTGTTGCAGGAGCGGACCGCGCCGGGCAGGCCGGGTTCCGCGCGGGACCTTGCCACGTGACCCCGGGCCGACTCCTCGTTAGTGTGTCCGCATGACGGAACACGAATGGCGGAGGCAGTACGAGGGGGCATACGACCGGGCGCTTGCCGCCTATGCCGCAGGCCGCCAGACCTCCTCCACCTGCGTCCAGTCGGCAGACCGGGATTTCCTCGTCTCGATAGGGTCTTCCGCGCAGGAGCTGTTTGATTTCGCCGAGGACGGCTGCCTCTCGGGTGAGCCGGCTCTCGACGAGGTGTTGAAGGTGACCGCCCTGCGCCGCGACTACTTTCTCCAGGTGCAGGAGGGCAAGCGGTCGGGGCGGGTACGGGCGATATCAGAGTTCCCCGCGAAGACCGACGCCGTGGAGGGCATCGCCTGGTTGCCCCGCTTGATCGTGAAGGCCCACGCGCGCCTGCGAGGCGAGCTCCCTGACGAACTGATGTATGGCTGCGCGGGTGATCGCCCCTTCCTCCGGAGTGTGCGGGTGGGCCTGGCCGAGTTCCTCGCCGCCGTCCGGGATGCCAATGGAGACGACCGCGCGGTGATTGAGCTGGTGAAGCGACGAAGGTCTGGCGTCCCTCCGGGGTGAACGTCCGTGATCCCTCCGGTTCAGGCGGGGACCGGCACCGCGCGGTGCTGTGACACGGCGGCCGCGGCGTCCTGATCCGCGAAGTC
>JBBQML010000951.1:0-2080 GCA_038328885.1 Verrucomicrobiota bacterium
CAGATGCCGGAGATGGACGGCTACGAAGCCACTCGAATCATCCGCCAGCGGGAGCGGCAGGCGGCCCAGGCCGGACGTCCCGTCCCCCGGCTGCCGATCGCGGCGCTCACCGCCCACGCCATGTCCGGTGATCGCGCCCGCTGCCTCGAGTCCGGCATGGATGATTACCTCACCAAGCCGCTCGAGCCGGAGGAACTCAGCAAGGCGCTCGCCCGCTGGCTGCCGCGCCACCCCGCCGCGGAGAGGATCGCCGCCGCCCCTCCCCATGGGGCCTCACCCACACCCGCGGGGATCGACTACCCCAGCCTCCTGCACCGTTGTATGGGCCGCCCCGAACTGGCCCGCCGCCTCGTGGACAAATTCCTGCTCCAAGCCGCCACGGACCTCGCGGAACTGGAGGCCTCCGCGCTGGCACTGGACGCCACCCGGCTCAGGCTCGTCGCCCACCGCCTCAAGGGCGCCGCCGCCAACGTCTCCGCCGAGGCCGTCCGCGAATCCGCCCGGCGGCTCGAGGAATTCGGCCGCGATAACGACCTCGCCACCTCCCCTGACCTCATCGCCCGTCTTCGCAGGCAGTTGGAGGCGGTCCAGATCGACGCTCCCGCAGCCTGCGGTGTGAACGAGGCGCCGGCCCCCCCCATTCCTGCATGAACACCCCCACCCTCCCCCCCCGGCCTCCGCCCACTCCCTCTCGCAACGGGGTCCGTATTGCATCCGAATCGCCTCAGCCCGGCCCTCCCCCGAAACGCGTTTGGGTGGTCGATGACGACGAGACCATCCTCATGCTCGCGCAGGCCATCCTCGAGGAGGAAGGCTTCGAGGTGGACGTCTTCCACGATTCCACCGCCGCCCTCGAGGCGGCCCTCGCCGACCCACCCGACATCATCGTCCTGGATGTGATGATGCCCGGTCTCGACGGCTTCGAGTTTTGCGTGCGCCTGCGCGCCACCCCCGGGGGCCAGGATGTGCCGGTGCTGATGGCGACCTCGCTCGAGGACCTCCCCTCCATCAACCGCGCGTATGAGGCCGGCGCCACGGACTTCGCCACCAAGCCCATCAACTGGGCCATCGAAACCCATCGCCTGCGATACCTGCTCCGGGCCGCGGACACTTCCCGGCAGCTCAAGCTCATGGCGCGCGAGGCGCGGCAGGCCAAGGAGGACTGGGAGCGCACCTTCAATTCCTTCTCCGACGTCGTGACCGTGCTCAGCCCGGACCTGCGGGTCATCCGCGCGAACACCGCCGCCGCCAGGACCCTCCGGCGCCCGCTCTCCTCCATCGTCGGATCCTACTGCTATGCACTCTTCGAAACGCGCGTCGAACCCTGCGCCGATTGCCCGGTCCTCAAGGTCGTCCGCACCGGCAGCGGGGCCTCCACCGAGAAGCGCTACCAGTGCCCGGCGGCGGATTGCCTGGTGTCCGCCGCCCCGGTGTTCGACGAACACGGACGCCTCCTGCATGTCGTGCACATGGCCCGCGACCTGACCGACCAGAAGCACCTCGAGGCCCAGGTCCGGCATGCCCAGAAGATGGAAGCCATGGGCACCCTCGCGGGCGGGGTCGCCCACGATTTCAATAACATCCTCATGGTCGTTACCGGGTTTGCCGAACTGCTCGCCCGGGATCCTGACGCCACCCCGGACCACCAGGAATGTGCCGACACCATCCTGCAGGCCGCCCAACGCGGTGCGGCCCTCTCCCGCCAGCTCCTCACCTTCTCCCGCAGGAGCGTCGCCCAGGGCGAAAAGCGCCCCCTCCTCGTCAACGACGTCGTCGTCGACATGGAGAAGATGCTCCAGCGGGTCCTCGCCAAAAATGTCACCGTCCACACCTCCCTCGCCCAGGACCTCCGTCCGACCAACGCCTCGGCGGAACAACTCCACCAGGTCCTCATGAACCTCGCCGTCAACGCCTCCCACGCCATGCCCGGCGGCGGCAGCCTCACCATCGAAACCCGCAACAGCACCCTGGAGGAACTCGACGGCCGCGATCACCCCGATGTCAAACCGGGCGACTTCGTCCTTCTCTGCGTCACGGACACCGGCCATGGCTTGGACCGACGCACCCCGGAACGGATGTA
>JBBQML010000952.1:0-2079 GCA_038328885.1 Verrucomicrobiota bacterium
CGCGCTCCACCATCTCGATCTGGCGCCCGATCGGGTCCTGATCGCCCCACAGCCGGCGGGCGAGCATCTCGTCCACAATCACCACCCGGGCCTTGCGGGCGCCCTGTTCTTCCAGGACGTCGAAGTCGCGACCTTTGAGCAGGGAGAGGCCCACGGTGCTGAAGTAATCCCGACCGGCGATGACGAACCCGGCGGGGACAGTTTCCTCGGAGCCGCTGCCCTGCGGGGTGTCATCGGAGGGTGCCACCCGGACGCCGCCCCCGGCCGTGCGGTCGAGCTTCTCGTTGCGGAGGGCTCCGGGTTCATAGCCGCCCAGGGGTCGGACGGATCGGGCGTCGTAGAACATGCCGAAGGGGACAATCGAGGCGTAACTCGCGGAACCCACGCCGGGCAGGCTGCGGAGGCGGTCGAGGATCCTGAGGTAGAGCGCGCGTGTCTGGGCCTGGTCGAAGCCGGCGAGGCTGGCGTCCAGTTCGATCAGGATGCCGTCCTCGAATGCGAATCCGGGGTTGGCGACGGCGGCTTGGCGGGCGCCGCGAAAGAACAGGCACGCGGCGGTGAGCAGGGCCAGGGAAAGGGCCAGTTGGGCCGTCACGAGGAGATTGCGCGGGGCGAACAAGCCGTGGCGGACCCGGCCATCGGAGAGGTCGGCGCCCTGGGCCTTGAGGTCATGGACGACGTTTGTACGGCTGAGGCGCCAGGCGGGCATGAAGGCGAACAGCAGGGTGGAGAGGCAGCAGAAGGCGAAGGTGTAGGTGAAGACCCGCGGGTTGAGGCTGGTGTCGAGGACGAGGGTGAGGCCGGGCAGGCGGCCGCTGAGCGACTCGGCGAGCAGTTGGGGGACCAGGGCGGCGAAGAGCAGTCCGAGGGCTCCGCCGAGGAGGGCGAGGACGAGTCCTTCGGTGAGCAATTGGCGGAGGATGCGGCTCCGGCTGCCGCCCAGCGCGAGCCGCACGGCGATCTCCTTGCGGCGCATGGCGCTGCGGGCGAGGAGCAGGTTGGCCAGGTTGAGGCAGGCGACCACCAGGACCACGCCGGACATTGGGAGGAGCAGGACGGCGAGGCCGCGCATCTCCTGGTTGTTCTGCGGATTGGTGGTAATCGAGACGCGGGGCAGGGGGTTGACTTCGAGGTTCCTGTCCTTGTTCTCGGCGGGGTGCGCCTCGGCGAGTTGGCGGGCCAGCGGCTCCAGTTGTGCGTTGGCGGCCGCGGGTGTGAGGCCGGGCTTGAGTCGCGCGACCAACAGCAGGTGATGGTTCCCGCGGTCGCTGAGGGGCTTTCCGCTCCGGTTGGTGAAATCGTTCAGCACCAGTCCGCTTGCGCCGAGCGGCACCCAGACATCGGGCGCGAAGACCGCGGTGGTGCCGGTGAAGCCGGCGGGAGCCACGCCGATGATGGTGAAGGGCCGCCCATTCAGGGTGAGACTGCGGCCGACGATGGCCGGGTCGGCACCGTTCCGCTGCCACCAGGGATCGCTGACGAGGGCGACCGTGGGGTTGGTCTCCGGACGTTCCTCGTCCGGCAGGAAATCGCGTCCGAGAACCGGTCGGACCCCGAAGGTGTGGAAGTAATTGGCGGAAACCACCGCGGTGAACGCCCGTCGGGTGACCTCGCCCTCCTGCAGGCCGGTCATCGACATGTTGTAGGCCGCCAGGTCGGTGAACACCGGGCTGCGGTCGCGGAGGTCGAGGTAATTCGGGTAGGAGAAGCCCCGGTAGTCGCCCTTGGACTCGAGGTTTTTGCTGTACACGCCGACCAGTTGTTCCGGGTGATGCGCATGGAGCGGATGGAAGAGCAGCGCATCCACCAGGCTGAACATCGCGCTGTTGGCCCCGATCCCGAGAGCCAGGACGAGCACGGCGATGGCGGAGAACCCTGGACTGCGGGCCAGTTGGCGGAGGGCGAAACGGAGGTCCTGCATGACCGGAGCGGTGGGCGGTGGGCGGTGGGCGGTGTCAGACGACCGTCGCGGCGTCGGTCTCCTGCTCCTCGACGACGCGGCCATCGAACAGGTGGACCGTGCGATCGGCGTGGCGGGCGAAGCGGGGATCGTGGGTCACCATGCAGATCGTGGCGCCA
>JBBQML010000953.1:0-2075 GCA_038328885.1 Verrucomicrobiota bacterium
GACGATGTACTCGCCGGTCGGATCCACGTCGACGCCGTGCGGCGATTTCGGCGTCGGGAGGTAGAACACCGTGCCGGGGCAGTCGCGGGGGTCCAGCATGCGCACCGAGGTCTTCCGCTCGCTCCCGGCAATCCGGGTGGACGGATCGACATAGTTGTGCATGTAGCTGGACGGAGTAGCCTTGCCCTTGCCCTGCGCCACGCACGATTCGGCGTTGCGATAGTTCACCGCCGCCACGAAGTCCTTGTCGTTCTGGGAGGCATTCACCTCGAGCTTCGTGTACGCCTGCTCCGTGTTGTAGGAGCTGAAGAAGAACCAGCCGTCCGAGGGCCCTTTGCCGGCGTGGCCCAGGTCGTAGTTGTATCCGGGCATCATTATCTGGAACGCGATGTCCATCTTGCCCGGCTGATCGGCGGTGATGAACGACAGGGTCCCGCGGAAATTCTTGCGGTAGCTGTCGATGGACACGTCGGTGTTGGGGATCGGGATGCTGAACCGGGTGGCGGAGACGATGTACTTCGTGTCCGGCGTGGTGAAGGGCGAGGCGTGCCCACCAGCCGCGTTGGGGATTTCCAGGATTTCGTCGGTCTCGAACCGGGTCAGGTCGAGCCGGGCGACCCTCGGCGTGTTATTGCCATTGATGAACAGCCAGCGCCCGTCCGGCACGCCGTCGGTCTGGGACAGCTCGGCGTGATGGGTGTCGTCCCACGGCACGAATCCGTGGGTGGTTTCCAGCATCGGTCGGGTCTCTTCGGTATAGCCGTAACCGTTCTCGGGGAACTGGGAGAACACCGGCACGGTCTTGAGCAGCCGTCCCGACGGGAGGCCGTAGATCGTGACCTGGCCGCTGAAGCCGCCGGAGAGGAACGCGTAGTACTCGTCGAAGCTGCCGGGGGCGACATAGACGCGCTGGGCGGCGTCGCCCGTCACAAGCTGGGTAGAAGTGCGCTTTCCGCCGCACGCGGCGAGAAGCACCATGGCGCACAAACCGGAGCGAAGGGGCAGGGACGCAGGGAATCGAGACATGGCCGTTGGCCCGGAGGCCGGTGCGAGGGTTGTCGCATGAGGTGCTTGGGTGAAGCTAGGGCGGGGTAAGTGAAGGGATCGTGAAGGGGCCTACAGGATGACCTTACCTTCGGCAGGCTTTACAGCGGGATGGTCAGCACCGCGCAGGGGGCGGCGTGCAGCATCCGGCGCGCGACACTGCCCGCCTCGGCCACCCCGGGAGGCCCGCCTCGATGCACCCCGAGGGCCAGAGTATCGGCACGGGCGTCCGCCAGCGACTCGAGCAACGATTCCACCACGAGGCCACGCCGGACGTCGAGCCCCGGATGATCCGGTGTGAACGTCGACAGCTCCTGCTGCAGAGAAAGCGTGCGGGCGCTGGGCACCGAGAGCGCCAGCTCCAGCGACTCATCCGGCAGGAACGGCTCGACGGTCACAGCCGTCAACCGCGCATCGGCCCAGACCGCGAAGTCCCGTACCGTCCGAAGGACCGCGTGGCCGCGATGACTCCCATCCAGGGCCACATGGATCCGGCGGGGCGGGCCAGCGCCGGCTGGAAGGCTCAAGCAGGGTACCCGGCTTCGACGGGCCACCGCGTCTGCCGTGTCCCCGACCAAGAGTCGCTCCATTGCGGTCCGGCGATGCCGTCCCACCACGATCAGGTCCACGGCCTGTTATTCCGCGAACCGGCAGATCTCCACGCCGGGGATCCCGGTCCGGGCCGCCAGTTTCAGGGTGACGGCATCGTCACTGCTGGAACGGACCGACTCCACCCACCGATCCAGCCGCTCGGATGCCTCGCGGAATTGATCCTCTCGCTCGACGACCGTCAGGACGGTGAGCCGAGCAGCGGCACGACGCGCCAGGTGGAACCCCGTGACAAGGACGTTTCGGGCGGAAAGGTCCGAATGATCGGTGGTAGCCAGGACATGGCGAAGTTGCATGAACCAGGATGGCCTCCCGGCGGTGAAGGAACCATGAACCGCCGAGGAAGTCTTCCGGGTACATTACAGAACCATGAGTCCGCACTCCTTCATCCCGATAACCCCGCAGGCCCGGCTCGAGCAACT
>JBBQML010000954.1:0-2068 GCA_038328885.1 Verrucomicrobiota bacterium
CGATGATATGGTTAAGTTTACTAAAGTACTTGATCTGAAAATTCAGGATTTAAACTCTGATTACGAAGCCAAAAGGCACAAAAATGCAACCCTCGAAATGCCGCATGTTTTAGCTGTTGCCACCGGGACTTTTATGCAGTGCCGCCTGCGCGCCACGCGAAGTCGCCGCGAGCCGTTTCGCCGCACGTTTCCTCGGCGCAGCCCAATCGCCGGTGTGGGGTCCCCTGGACTCCCCCACGCGGACGCAGATTGACGGGCTCAACCGGGACCTGGCGCTGTTCAACGAACACACGTGGGGTTCGGGCATGAGCGTGGGGCAGCCTTACAGCCTGGACGCCCAGGGTCAGTTCAACGAGAAGGCGCGGCTTGCCTGGCGTCCCATGGCGCTGGCCGAATGGCTCCTGGGCCAGCGCGCCCGCACGCGATTCGTGGGTGAAGGCGAGGGCTTGTGGCTGGCGAATCCGACCCGGGCGCCCATGAGCGGTTGGGCGACGATGATCAGCTCCTGCCTGCGCGACGACTACAAGTCGGTCGTCGATCCGGCCACCGGTGAACGCGCGAGGTTCTACTTCGAACCCGGTCCGCTGTGGGGGCGTCCGGAGAAGCCCGCCGACCTCAGTGCGGAGGATGTTTCCGCGACCTTCCCTGACCGCGTGCCAGACCGCTTCGCACGGTTCTGGGTGGAGCGGCTCGACGGAGGGAGTGGGAGGCGCTTCGAACTCAGCAAGGAAGTGCCCGAGGACAAACCACCGGCGGGGGAAGCCGGGCCCGCGCTGCAGACCGACGAGCGCGGCTGGCCCGCCGCCGCCACGTGGCCCGGCATGAAGAAGCCGTTGTTCACCCAGGGCTTCGGGGACTTCGTCGGGGTGAAGGTGAAGGCGTTCGCCCCGCGTTGGGTCTTGCAGGACATTTGGAATACCGCCGACCCGGCCAAGCGCGAGGCGCTGCAGAAGGAGACGCTGGAATTCGTCCCCGCCCAGGTGAGCGGCGCCGCCTCGGTGGAGGAATCGCCCCACACCCTGCGCTTCACACAGAGCCTGGAACACCCCCGGTTGCAGTGGGCCACCCGACGGCTCGAGCTTTGGAAGCGCGAGCCGCGCGCCCGCCTGACCTTCCGGCTCAATCGCCGGTCGTCCTTCGACCCGGAACTGTTGTGCGTGATCAGCCCGGTTCCCTGTGATGGCACGCTGCCGCGGCTCAGCAGCGGCGGGCTGGGTTTCACGCCGTTCACCGACCAGATGCCGGGCACGTGTCGCGACTACTTCGCCATTGATGGTTGGGCGCACTACGCCACGCCCGAGGGTCATTGGCTGTGGGTGACCCGCGACGCACCGCTCGTCACTCTGGATGGGCCGCATCCCAAGTCACATCTCACGGCGCCACCGGCCCGCACCGGACGGATGCTCGCGATTCTCTACGACAACTTCTGGTACACCAACTTCCAGGGCGATAGCCCGGGGGTGATGGAGTTCCAGTTCGATCTCGTGTGGCGCGAGCAACTCGAGGGGGACGCGCCGGCGGCGGTGCTGGCCGACTCCCTCGTGACCGAGCCGGTGATGGTGATCAATCCGGCCTTGCCGGAGCATCCGTTGTTCATGCGAAACCTCTATCGGCCGTGATCCCGGTCATGAAGCGCCCGCTTTCCTTCCTCGCGACCCTCCTCCTGTCCTCCCTGGCAGTGCTGTCCGCGGACCTGCCGGCGGATCCGGTGATTGATCGGGAGACCCTCGGTCGGTGGTCGGAGCCCTTCCGTGGCTGGCACTACTGGCCGGACCACGTCATCCCGGCGGATCCGAAGATCCCGGGGTACGAGGCCTTCCGCAACGCGGACGTTCCCTGTGTCTACCAACTGCCCGGTCAACCGGATCGTTGGTACATGAGCTTCATCGCGTTCGATGGGAAGGGCTACAGCTCCTTCGTCGCCGAGAGCGTGGACCTGCTGAACTGGACCCAGCCCCGGCTGGCGATGGGCTTCGGCCCGCCGAACGAATTCGACTTCGGCGGCTGCGTGGTTGGGGCGTTTCTCTACGAATCCTACGACCTCAAGGCTCCCCGTGTCCTCAAGCGG
>JBBQML010000955.1:0-2066 GCA_038328885.1 Verrucomicrobiota bacterium
ACCTCTCCCAACATCAGCGGTGCTCGGGCAAGTCGATGGCGGTGTTCGACGAGGAGCTGAAGGCGGCCTGGTCCAGGCTCGACCCGGTCCGCCAGACGGAGCTCGGCGAACGGTACTACGCCGCCCGGCTGCGCTATCTGACCAAGATGGGGGAACCACCGGCCAGCGCCGAGAAGGCGGCGCGCGAAGACACGGCGGCCCTGGCCCGCGGCAGCTACCTCCCGCACGTCATCGAACCCTCCGCGGGCGTGGACCGCCTGATCCTCGCCCTGCTTGCCAACGCCTTCCAGGAGGAGGAGAGCGTCGATGAAAAGGGAAAGAAGGAAACCCGCACCGTCCTGCGTTTCCACCCCCGCACCGCCCCGATCAAGGTCGGCGTCTTCCCGTTGCTCAAGAACAGGCCGGAACTGGTCCAGCAAGCCCGCGCCATCCACCAGTTGCTCCGGCCGCACTTCAACGTCTTTTACGACGAAGCGGGCTCGATCGGCCGCCGCTACGCGCGTCAGGACGAGGCCGGCACCCCCTTCGGGATCACCGTCGACTTCGACACCCTCGGCGAGCGGCCGGAGATGAAGGACACGGTGACCCTCCGGCACCGTGACGGCGGCCGGCAGGAGCGCCTGCCGATCGACCAATTGTTGCCCTGGCTCCTGGACCGGGTCCGCTGATCGCAAAAGGCGCCATGCACCCGTCCGCCCCCGAGGCACCTGCGCCGACGACCCACCGGGGCGCTTCGTCGGCGAATCCAGCGTGGTTCACCCCGCGTCGGCTCTCCTACCTGTCCATGGCGGCCCTCCTTCTGCTCATCGGGGGACTGCACATGGCCACCCTGCTGCTCACCACCCTCTTCGCCTACTTCATGCTGCGACAGTTCAGCTTCGGCTGGAGCAAGGC
Organism: Verrucomicrobiota bacterium; assembly: GCA_038328885.1. GTDB lineage: Bacteria > Verrucomicrobiota > Verrucomicrobiia > Limisphaerales > CAIMTB01 > CAIMTB01. The sequence goes on from JBBQML010000955.1 coordinate 895, forward strand.
CCTTGCGGTCGTCCTGTTCTTCTTCGTCACCGCCGGCGCGGCTTACGGCCTCTACTTCTTCTCGAAGCAGGCCTACGTGGCCTTTCCGCGCATCACCGAGACCACGATCCCGGCGGTGGTGAACTTCGCGGAGAAACAGGGGGTCGAACTGCCGTTCACGGACTACGCGAGCCTGAGGCAGCTGGCGCTGGCGGAGGCACGGGACCGGTTTGCCAACATCGGGCGCTACGCCAGCGACGCCGGGTTTGTGCTGATCTATCTCATCATCGGCATCGTCGTGGCCTTGAGCCTCTACATCAACGCCCGACTCGGGTTGGAGGATGACCCGCACACCCGCCGCGACAGCATGTACGCCTTGGTGGCCCAGGAGATTGCCATCCGGTTCATGACCTTCTACCGCAGCTTCGCCGTGGTCATGGGGGCCCAGATCCTCATCTCGGTCATCAACACCACCCTCACCGGGATCTTCCTCATCTGGGCCGGGTTCCCCTACGTCACGGTCCTGGTCGCCTGCACCTTCCTCTGCGGCCTCGTGCCCATCATCGGCAACCTCGTGAGCAACACCCTTATTACCGGCGTGGCGTTCACCATCTCACCCCGGATGGCGCTCGTCGCCCTGATCTTCCTCATCGCCATCCACAAGCTCGAGTACTTCCTGAACAGCAAGATCATCGGCGACCGGATCCGGAACCCGATGTGGTTGACCCTGCTCGGGCTCCTGGTGGGGGAGAAACTCATGGGCATCCCCGGCATGATCCTGGCCCCAATCGTCCTCCACTACCTCAAGGTGGAATCCTCCCGGGCGAGGGATCATGACGACGTCGACCCCGAGGTCGCGGCAGCCGCCGCTTCCCACCAGGTGATGGACGACCAGAGCGACCTGCTGCTGGTCCCCGGTCGGAGGAACTGAAGTCTGGCAGCCGCCCGGAGCAACGCAAAGGAACCCTGAAAAGCCAATGAATGCGCCGTGTCACCACGGCGACTACGAGATAAGGGGGCTTCTTGAACGGGCTGCTAGACGAACTTCGTCTGGCAGCCGCCCGGGACAACGCAAAGGAACCCTGAAAAGCCAATGAATGCGCCGTGTCACCACGGCGACTACGAGACAAGGCTTCTTGAACGGGCTGCTAGACGAACTTCGTCTGGCAGCCGCCCGGGACAACGCAAAGGAA
>JBBQML010000956.1:0-2066 GCA_038328885.1 Verrucomicrobiota bacterium
TCCTGGACAAGGGGGTTGGTTTCCCTCGCGTAGGGCCGCGCCCCGTCGAGATAGACATTGCCCCCGACCTGCAGCGGCAACTCGCGATCGTCGTACACCCACAATCCATACCCGGCGGCGTGGTGGGCATCCTTGGACTCACCCTTGCCGAGGACGGAGGTCGCGGTGCCGATGCCGATGAGGAGGTTGTTGTAGAATCGGTTGTCGCCGCCCTGGATGGACCTCAGCCCCGCGACCGTCGTGGTGTGCGCCGGATGGTACGGCGTCTCGCGGCTGGGTTCGGGTCGGCTGATGAGTTTTCCCCCGAACAGATTGTGCGCGTACGCGCCACCCTCGGACATGTCGAGCAAGTTGACGCCCGACAGGAACAGGTTGTTATCCACCAGGAACGGCCCGTGATTCACCTCGACGAAGAGATCCTCGGCGGCGTTGTCATGGAACAGGTTCCCCGAGACGCGCGTGCCCTGGGCCATCCAGTCGAGCCAGAGCCCGCGGATCGTCCGGTAGATGTGATTGCCGCGGATGACGGTGTCGATCGCCGCATGGAACTTGATCCCGGCCATTTCCGCCCCGGAGAAGAGCCGGCGCACATGGATGTCATGGATGGTGTTGCCGGTGACGGTGCTGAACGCGGCGCCCAGGCTGCCGACGATACCCGCCTGCTCGCAGTGGGAGACGACGTTATCGCGCACGACATGGTGTCCGATGGTCTCCTTGTTCCAGCCGTTGGCCAGGGCGCGCTCGATGGTTTTCACGTACCCCTCGGCGGTGTCGGCCGACGTGTTGTCCCACCGGTCGCCGTACTTCCCGAGGGCAATCCCGGAACAGACGGAGTGGCTCACGATGTTGCTCTCGATGATCCACCCCTTGCTCCAGTGCGTGCCGATCAACCCCATCTGCTCGGCGGTGGGCGGGGCCCATTGCGGGGCCGCCTGGGTCAGGGTAAATCCACGCACGGTGAGATAGTTCCGACCCGGCTGGTCAGGGTAGAACACCGTCCGACGCACGTTGATCTCGACCAGTCGCTCGTTCGGATTGACGCCCTTGAACTGCGCCCAGATCTCGGTGTTGTCCCGGCCCACCTGGCCGAACCAGAGCGGGGTGTTCCCGACCGGCTTGAGCACCTCCTCCAGCTTCGCCGCCTCGGTCAGCCATTCGCCGTCGAGGTACACGGCGCCCGTATGGTGCTGGCGGCCCCGGGGATCAAACCAGTCGCCCCGGATCAGATCCTGGTAGGGGTTGTAGTCCCCGAAGAACGCGTTGGGCAGTGTCGCCTTCCAGACATCGTCCTGGCTCTTGACCCAGTTGGTCACGACCTCCGAACCCTTGATCGCCACCTTCTCGCCGGGCGCGGCCCGGTAGACGATACGAAGGGCGTCCGACTGGCCGCCGCGCGGCGGGTTGATGCGTTCACGATAGACGCCGGCGTGCACGGTGATGACATCGCCCGGTTGGGCGCGGTCGGCGGCGGCCTGGATCGTGCTCAGGGGGGCAGCCAGCGTGCCGGGACCGGCGTCGTTGCCGCCGGAGCGGACGTATAACTCCGCGGCAGGGACGGCGACCCCTGATACCCACCCGAAGGCGAGGATTGCAGCGGACCGGACGATGAATCGGCTGGGGTTCACGCTCCCTCGTTGGGCCAGAGCGTGGGGATTTTCAAGGGTCCAGTGGTCAAGCCCTGCTCGGATCGCCAGCAGATTCTCCGGGAGTCCCGTGGCGCCGGAACCGCCTCCGCGTGCCGCGCCACGATCCGCTGCCCCGCGGTCCGCCTGTCGGACCCGCCCCAGCGAGAGCCTCCACCCGGTCCTCCAAGGCTTGCGGAGCACCCGCTACTGCTTCGGCGGAATCAGCGCATGCAGGATCGGCTCGACCCACGTGTCGCGCTTCATGTCCCAAAGGAGGAAGTCACTGTCGAACTGCCAATAGGACCAACTCCAGCCCGACGCCTCGGCGGTGCGGGTCACGAAGTCGGTGTAGCGGACGCGGGATTCCATCGGCGCCTTGTCGTAGGCGCCGAACTCCCCCAGCAGGATCGGGCGGTCGTGTGCCTTCGCCCAGGTGGAGAC
>JBBQML010000957.1:0-2064 GCA_038328885.1 Verrucomicrobiota bacterium
TCGGCGACCTCGCTGGGCAACTGCTCGTCGTCGCGGGCGATCTCCCAGATGCCGGCGAGCCTGACGCTGGCACGGGCGGCTGGGGGTGCTTCCGGGAGTTGGAACACGACCGTGGCGGCCGCTTCATCTGCGGCATCGCGACCCGATTCGTCGGGTCTGAACTTCGAATTGGGGCGGAAAGGGCCCGCGTGGAGACAGAGCGCGTCAGAAGCGTAGAGCACGCGCTGCCATTTGCCCTGGTCGTTCTTGGTTCTCGGCAGGCGGATCTGCAGGCGATGGGTGCCGGCAGTGAGGTCCTGCTCGCCCATCCGGAGCCAGGCGACCTCGGACCAGTTGCCCATCTCCATCAGGTCGGTGGTGAGGTCCTCGGGGGAGGTCGCCTGCCAGGGTTGCTCGTCCAGTCGCCATTCGAAGGGCGAGCGCACGAACTCGAACCCGACCCGGTTCCAGACTTCATAGCGAGTCGGTTGCGGGCATTCGAAGGCGTAGTCGAGCAGGATCCCTTCCGCGGGGACGGTATTCTCGATTTGACCTTCCTCGACGCTGATATGAACCCAGTTGCTGGCAGAGAGGAATTCCGGACGACCCCAGCCGCCGACCTCGACCTTGAAGGTGGTCCGGGCGGATTCGCCCTCCAGCCAGACGAAGGCGGGGGTGGCGGCCGAAGCCGGGATCATCAGGGCGAGCCAGGCGGCGAGAGCCACCGCGGCTCGGGAGGGTTTCGCTGGATTGGTACGACCCGTCGGATCTCCGGACCTGGCACCCTCCCGATTCGGTTGCGGCCTCATAAGCTCAGGACGGAAGGAGATTTTGCCGGTCTGGTCAACCCGGTTGCCGGCGCCTCGAATCCACGCGTAACCACGGGAGGCCCGGAGGATCGACCGCGAAAAGCGCGAAGCACGCGAAAGCGGAGGAACCGACCGAAGCGGGGGAGTGCGAATCCCGGAGAGCACGCGACTGAGAACCGGGATGGATCGGATCTTATCGTTGAGCGTGTTTGCGCATTTTGGGGTCACCTGTCCGGGCCTCGACACGAGGGGGGCAGCGGGCTCAGCGAAGCATGAACCGCAGCAGTCGTTCGAACCGCGGTCCGTAGGGTGGGCGGAACAGCCGGAAGCCGTTGAGGTGGGTTTGCCGGTAGATTGGTTTGAGCTGCGAGAAGGTCCGGAAGCCCGCGTGGCCGTGGTAGCGGCCCATCCCGCTTGGGCCCACTCCGCCGAAGGGGAGGTTCTCCTGGGCCACGTGCAGGATGGTGTCGTTCACCGTCACGCCACCCGCCACCGTGTGGCGCAGCACGCGGTCAATGATCCGTCGGTCGCGGTCGAAGACATACAGCGCCAGGGGGCGTGGACGCGCGTTTACCCAGGCGATGGCGTCTTCGAGGGTGTCGTAGGGCACGACCGGGAGCAGGGGCCCGAAGATTTCCTCCCGCATGACGGCGAGATCGGGCGGGGCGTTGAGGATGGCGATCGGGGGGAACCGGCGGGTGGCTGGATCCGGCTCGAACCCGCCAAGATTTCGGAGCTCAGCGCCCGCCTCGCGGGCCTCTTCGAGGTAGCGCTCCAGGCGCTGGAACTGGCGGTCCTGGGCGATGGCGGAGTAGTCGGGCGTGGTGGCCATCTGCGGGTACTGCTCGGCGACGGTGCGGGCAGCGGCGGCGACGAACTCCGCGACCTGGTGGCGGGGCACGAGGGCGTAGTCGGGGGCAATGCAGGTCTGGCCTGCGTTCAGGGTCTTGCCCACCACGATGCGTTCGGCGGCCCGGGCGAGGTCGGCGGTGGGTCCCACGAGGGCCGGCGATTTGCCGCCGAGTTCCAGCGTCACCGGGGTGAGGGTGTCCGCGGCGGCGCGCATGACCTGGCGCCCCACTGCGGTTGAACCCGTGAAAAGGAGGTGGTCGAAGGGCAGGCGCGAGAAGGCCTCGGCGACGCTGGCGTCGCCCACGACGACGGCCAGTTGGTCCGGGGGGAATCGTTCGAGCAGCAGGCGGGCGAGCAGATCGCTGGTGGCCGGGGTGAACTCGGACAACTTGAGCATGACCCGGTTGCCGGCGGCGAGGGCACC
>JBBQML010000958.1:0-2061 GCA_038328885.1 Verrucomicrobiota bacterium
CGGCCGGGGCACGCACACTGCGCGCGCTTGAATCTCCGGCAGCCATGAGCAACTCCCACGCCGCCTCCCCGCTGAAGTGGATCGTCATCCTCGCCCTGCTCGGGGTGGGTGGCTACGCCGGTTACCGGTACTGGCGCAAACCGGCTCAGGCGCCCGTGACCTACCAGACCGCGAAGATCGCCAAGGGCGATGTCATCCAATCGGTGACAGCGAACGGATCTCTTACCCCGATGCGGCTGGTCGAGATCGGCTCCCAGATCTCAGGCGTCATCACCGAGATCAAGGTGGACTTCAATTCCCGCGTGAAGGCGGGGGACGTGGTGGCCCAGATCGACCCGGCGACCTACGAGCGGGCCCTGGGACAGTCGGAGGCCGAACTGGCCAACACCGAGGCCGCGTTGGAACTGGCCCAACTGAATTTCGACCGGGCCAGCGAGTTGAGCGGAGCCAACCTGATTTCCAAGTCGGAGTTCGACGCAGCCCGGATCGCCCTCAACCAGGCCAAGGCTTCGGTGAAAACCCGCCAGGCGAATGTCGATCGGGCCAAGGTCGACCTCAGCCGGACGACGATCTACGCGCCGATGGATGGCGTGATCATCACCCGCCGCGTGGAGGCCGGCCAGACGGTGGCGGCGTCGATGAACGCCCCCGTGCTCTTCATCATGGCCAACGACCTGGCCAAGATGCAGATCGAGGCCGCCGTCTCCGAGGCCGATGTCGGCGGGGTGGAGGAAGGCCAGGAGGTGCAGTTCACCGTCGATGCCTTCCCCGGACGTGCATTCGTCGGTCGCGTCTCCCAAGTCCGCTTCGCCCCCACGACCAACCAGAACGTGGTGACCTACACCACAGTGGTGGCCGCCGATAATCGGGACCTTAAACTCCGCCCCGGCATGACCGCGAATGCCAGGATCATCACCGCGGCCCGCCGTGGCGTGACGCGGACTCCCAACGCCGCCGTGCGCTTCCGGCCACCAGCCGGGGCGATCATCGTCGGCGATACCAACCTTCCCGCCCCGGGCACGACCGCGGTTGCGGTGGTGGCCTTGATCGAGAGCGGACCCTTTACGGGTCTCCCGGTGATGCCCTGGATGACCGGGGGCGAGCGGCGCCGGCCCACCGAGGAGGAGCGCACCGCCTACGCCGCCACCCTCACCCCGGAGCAGAAGCAGAAGTACGACCAGATCCAGGCCGAGATGCGGGCCCGCTTTGCCCAGGGCGGCGGGGGCGGCTTCGGCGGCGGAGGAGGAGGAGGAGGAGGAGGTGGTGGTGGTGGTGGGGGCGGTGGGGGCGGTGGAGGAGGTGGGGGCGGTGGCGAGCGGCGCGCGGCGGCTCCGGAGGCACCCAAGTCCGGCACGGTGTACCTGGTCGAGACGGAGGCCCAGCCCATGGGGGGCGAACGCACCGTTCTGCGGCCTGTGCCCGTCAGGTTGGGGATCGCGGACAGCACCGGTATCGAGGTGGTCGAGGGTCTCCAGGAAGGGGACGTGGTCGCCATTGGCACGGTCACCGTGGCGGCATCGACCGCACCCCCCAACCCGCTGGGCAACCCGTTTGGCGGGGGGCGGCGGCGGTGACCTGGGCGTGAATCCAGCAGAGAAGCGCGCCGCGCCGCCCATCCATGGAACCGATCATCAGGCTGGAGGACTTCCGGCGCACCTACCGCAACGGATCCCTCGAGGTGCATGCCGTGAGGGGCGTCAGCCTCGACATCCACGCGGGTGAGTTTGTCGCCGTCATGGGCGCGAGCGGTTCCGGCAAATCGACGATGATGAACGCCATCGGCTGCCTCGACCGCCCGACCAGTGGCCGTTACGTGCTGGACAGTGTCGATATCAGCACCCTGAACCGCGACGAGTTGGCCGATCTGCGCAACCGGAAGCTGGGGTTCGTCTTCCAGGGGTTCAATCTGCTCTCCCGCACCTCGGCGTTGGAGAACGTGGAGTTGCCGATGATCTACACCCGGCCGGCGATCGCTGCGCGCGAACAGGCTCGGCGGGCGCTCAAAGCCCTGGAGGTGGTAGGGCTGGCGGACCGGGCGGACCACTACCCGAACCAGCTCTC
>JBBQML010000959.1:0-2054 GCA_038328885.1 Verrucomicrobiota bacterium
GACCACCGGGGTTCCCGGTCTCAGCGCATCGCGCGGGCGATGCTGTTCCACCAGGCGTCGTGCAACTCCGCCACGGGGGCGGTGAACTCGCCGGGGTTCGTGGTCACCACCAGGCGGTCCCCACCCACGAGACCGATCCGCGCGGCGGGGACGCCCATCAGTTTGGCACGCTCGAGGATCTTGGTGGCGTCCAGTGCTCCACAAGTGACGACCACGCGCGACTGGGTTTCTCCGAAGAGCAGGGCATCCAGGCGCTTCGACGCAGCCGGGGCGCCAGCGTCTGCGGGTACGGGGCCGCCCAGTTCGGAAAGATCGATGGTGGCGCCGAGGAGTCGCGGTGTGTGCCGGCCTTCCTGCCGGCTGATGCAGCACTCGGCGAGGGCGACCGCCAGACCTCCGTCCGAGCAGTCGTGGGCACTCTTGATCCCGCCCGCCTGGATCAGGCCGAGGAGGGTGGTGTGCAGCGTGCGGGCGACCGACAGGTCGCAGCGGGGCGGGGTGCCGGTCTTGCGGCGGTGGACGACCTGGAGATAGGCGCTGCCGCCCAGGCCGAGCAGGGGATCCGCTTCGTCCACCGGGTCGCCGAACAGGAGGATGACGTCTCCCTCGTCCTTGAACCACTGCGTGGTGACGTGCTCCGGCTTCTCGATGACGCCGACCATGGCCACCGTGGGGGTGGGGTCGATGGCACCGAGCGCTCCGCGCTGGTTGTAAAGGCTTACATTGCCGCCGGTGACGGGCGTGTCGAAAGCCCGGCAGGCCTCGGCCAGGCCGCGCACGCTTTCCTTCAACTGCCAGAAGATCTCCGGATTGTACGGGTTGCCGTAGTTGAGGTTGTCGGTGACACCCAAGGCTGTGGCGCCGCTGCAGGCGAGGTTGCGAGCCGCTTCGGTGACCGCCGCCTTCCCGCCCTCGTAAGGGTCGAGGTAGACGTAGGTGCCATTGCAATCGACGGTGAACGCGACCAGGCGGTCGGCAGCGGTGGCGGCAGCGGTGGCGGTGGCGGCGAGGTCGGGCCGGAGTGGGGGGAGGGAATCGGCCTTGATCCGGATGACGGCTGCATCGCTGCCCGGGCAGACGACGGAACCGTTGCGCACCATGTGGTCGTACTGCCGGTAGACCCAGTTTTTGGACGCGATGGTCGGCCAGGCGAGGAGGGCCTGGAGCGCGGCCAGGGGATCGGCGGTGTCGGGGATCGCGTCGAGTCGGAAAGCCCGGACCTCGGCGAGGTAGGCGGGTTCGGCGGAGTCGCGGAAATAGATCGGGGCGTCGTTGGCGAGTTGCGAAGCGGGGAGGTCGACCACGACCGTGCCGTGATGGCGGACGAGCATGCGGCCGGTGTCGGTCACCACGCCGATCTCGGCCCAGGGGAGGTCCCACTTCTCGAAGACCCGCTTGACCTCCTCCTCGCGTCCCTTGGTGACCACGATGAGCATGCGCTCCTGCGATTCGGAGAGCATGATCTCGTAGGGGGTCATGTTCGGGGCGCGTTGGGGGACGCGGTCCAGCTCGATCTCGATGCCCGTGCCGGCACGGGCGGCGGTTTCGCAGGTGGAGCAGGTGAGGCCTGCCGCGCCCATGTCCTGCATGCCGGCCACGGCTCCGGTGGCGAGGAGTTCGAGGCAGGCCTCGCACACGAGTTTCTCCATGAACGGGTCCCCGACCTGGACCGCTCCGCGCTGCTGTTCGGCGCTCTCCTCGGTGAGGTCCTGTGATGCGAAGGCCGCCCCGGCCAGACCGTCCCGGCCGGTGGCGGGGCCGACGTAGAAGACCGGGTTGCCGATGCCGTGGGCGGCGCCGCGGGTGATCTGGTCGTGGCGCAGCACGCCCAGGCAGAAGGCGTTGACGAGCGGATTCCCCTCGTAGCTCTTATCGAAGGCCACCTCACCGGCGATCGTGGGGATGCCGAAACAATTGCCGTAGTGGGCGATCCCCGCCACCACCCCGCTGAAGAGGCGGCGGACTTCGGGGTTGGTCAATTCGCCAAACCGAAGGGAGTTCAGGGCGGCAACCGGACGGGCGCCCATGGTGAAGATGTCCCGGATGATCCCGCC
>JBBQML010000960.1:0-2044 GCA_038328885.1 Verrucomicrobiota bacterium
GCATTCTCCCCCCCGGACTCAATGACACGGAGTTCGGACTCTACCTGACCCGCTACCACAGTCGACTGCCCGTGATCAGCGCGCGTACCCCGACGGTCGCGGTCAACACCAACCTGACCGGACCGCTGACTCAGGTCTTCCTCCGAGCGGGGCTGCCGGCAGATGCGGCCGCGGCCCAAGCGGCCGGACTCTTCCAACTGATCGTGCTCTCCCAGACGAACCCGGGCGCCCTGACGCCGGCCCAGCTTGGAACCCTTCAGGCGGCACAATCCCAGCAGGCGATCGCGGGCGCTCGTCAAATCGCGCTGCTCACGGCGGCTGGCACCGGTCGCTATTTTACCGAGTACCCGGAGGCTTTGACCATGGCCGGGGTGAGCTTCCCGTGATCGCCGCCATCGGCGAGTCGGACAGCGCCTAGCTTGGCCGGGACCTTACTCCGCTCGGTGGAGAACGCGCCGGCAATGCCGACGGTTCGATACCGGAGTGGACCGGGGGATTGACCACCCCGCCCAGCGGATACAAACCCGGAGACCACCACCCGGATCCGTTTGCGAACGACACCCCGCTCTACACGGTCAACGCGCAGAATCTGGATCGACATGCGCAACGATTGACCGCCGGCCAGATCGCCCTGATCAAAACCTACCCCGGTTATTCCCTGCCCGTCTACCCCACGCGACGAAGCGCCGCCTTTCCCCAACGGATCTACGACGCCACGGCCAAGGTTGCGATCACAGCACGCGTGGCCAACGAGGGAGCCAATGTTGAGGACGCCCTTGTCGGCATTCCCTTTCCGATTCCCTCCACCGGGATTGAGGTGATCTGGAACCATCTGCTTCGCTACCGGGGCGACGCCGCCACACGCAGCATCGGGCAGGCCGCCCCCCAACGCGGCGGCAGTTACTCCCTGGTCCAGTTTGAGGACGAGTTTTTCTTCAACTACACGCGGCCGAACGTCACCGCCGCCGACCTCGACAATGTGCTGCTCTTCTTCAAACAGGCGGTGACCGCCCCCGCCCGTCTCGCCGGCTCAATCCTGCTGGTCCACGAGACGCTCGACCAAGTCCGTGAGACGCGGCGCGCTCCCAATGTCGCCTACGACGCCCCCGGCACGGCGGCGGACGGCATGCGCACGAGCGACCAATTCGACATGTTCAATGGAGCCCCCGATCGCTATCAGTGGCAGTTGATTGGAAAGCGTGAAGTCATCGTGCCCTACAACAGCTACAAGCTGCACTCACGCAGCGTGAAATACTCGGACATTCTCAAGCCCCTGCGCATCAACCAAGACTCCTGGCAGATTCTTGCGGTCGATCAGTACGACTCCCGCGGACAACTGTGGCGAGTCTCAGAAGCGCACTGCATCGAGTACTACGAGGTGCCGCTCTTCTGGAGTACTCTTGAAGTCCACACCGATCTGCAGGCAGGCCGGTACCTCGCCATCGGCCTGGATAACGAGGGCAAGATGTACGACTTCAGCATCAAGCGCTCGGCGGCAGACTATGTCCCGGACAGCCTTCGCCGCGAAGGCGTGCGTTGACGGCCCATGTGCAGGGTTTCTCCGACCGGTTTCCGCGATGACTCCGGGATCCGGTTGTTCATGGTGTTTCTAAGCCTTGTCGCGCTCGGAATCGCAAAGCCCGCCCCGGCCCGTTCGCTTTTGCTGGACGGTGCGTTGGTCGGCGGGAGCACCGTCGTGGCGGTCGGGGAGCGGGGTGCAATCATCTCCAGTTCCGACTCCGGCGTTTCCTGGAAGAGTCTTCCTTCACCCACGAAAGAGACCCTCACCGGGGTCTCCTTTGCGGATGACCGGGTAGGCTGGGTCGTCGGCCACGGCGGCACCGTGCTCGCCACCACGGGTGGCGGCCAGACGTGGACGCGCCAACTTCTCACGGAATCGGTCGACACCTCTTTTCTCGATGTGCTCGCCCTCGATGCCCGGACGGCGATCGCGATTGGTGCTTTCGGCACGACTCGACTCACCCGCGACGGCGGTCAAACATGGGCCGCTCCCACGCCGGTCGATCAGGAGCCGCACCTCAAT
>JBBQML010000961.1:0-2039 GCA_038328885.1 Verrucomicrobiota bacterium
TGGACCCGGTCCACGTCCTCCTGCTGCATGCGCCAGGTCCCGTCGGGCGCGTCGGGCTTGCGTGGGGTGAATGGGCGAATCTTCGGCTTGACCCGGAAATTCCAGCTCACGTCGGTGACCAGGTCCTTGTGGTGAGGAAAGGCCTTCATGGGCTCGACGGTGACCGGCTGCGACAGGTCCAGCTCGTTGAGACGGGTCATGCACATGAGGCGAGGCTTGCCGTTGATCTCGGCGGAGCAGGAGCCGCACTTGCCCGCCTTGCAGTTCCACCGCACCGCCAGGTCGCCCGCCTGGGCAGCCTGGATGTCGTGGATGGCGTCGAGGACCACCATCCCCTCGGACACCTCGGTGTGGTAGGGAACCAGGCTTCCGGTTCCCTGCGTGCCGCGCCAGATCTCGAACGTCGCTCGCGCCATTCGTGGGGCTCCTTATCAGGATTGAGGATTGAGGATCGGGGATTGAGAGAAAGCTGCCTCAATCCTCAATCCTCGAACCTCAATCCTACTTGTATTCCTCCACCAGCTTAGTCAGCTCATCCGGCATCTGCGCGATCGGAACCAAACCGAGCTCCAGCGCGCCGGCGGCGTTCTTCGTGGCCACGAAGTTGGCTCCGCCGAATTCGGCCTTCTTTTCGGGATAGACGTCGCGGAAATGGCCGCCCCGGCTTTCCTTCCGTGCCAGCGCGCTGGTGACGATGGCCTCCGAGACGGTGAGCAGGTGCCGCAGGTCCAGCGCCGTATGCCACCCGGGGTTGTACTCCCGGTTTCCCGGGACGCTGACCCTTGCCGCACGCTCCCGGAGCTTGACCAGCCCCTCGGCGGCGCGGAGCAGGTCGGACTCGGTGCGCACAATCCCGGCCATGCTCTGCATCATCTCCTGGAGATCGTGCTGGACCGCGTAGGGGCTTTCGCCGGAGGCTCGGTCGAACGGCGCAAGTGCGTCTCTGATGGCTTCGTTCACCTCACCGCCGTCCGGAGCCGCAGGTCCCTGCTTTGCGGCGAATGCCGCCGCCGACTCCCCGGCCAGTTTCCCGAATACCAGCAGGTCGGAGAGGGAATTGCCCCCGAGGCGGTTGGCGCCGTGCAGGCCGGTCGCGGCTTCGCCCGCCGCGAAAAGCCCGGGCACATTGCTCATCTGGGTGTCGCCATCCACCCGAACACCACCCATGATGTAGTGGGTCGTGGGCCCGACTTCCATCGGAGTCGTCGTGATATCGATGCCCGCGAGTTGTTTGAACTGGTGGTACATGCTGGGGAGTTTTTTCTTGATGTGCTCCGCGGCATTGGGAAGTTTGTCCTTGATCCACGCGATGTCGAGAAACACCCCGCCGTGCGGACTGCCGCGGCCCTCGCGCACTTCGCGCACGATGGCCCGGGCCACGTGGTCCCGGGTCAGCAGCTCCGGGGGGCGTCGCGCGTCCTTGTCGCCGGTGACGTAGCGCCACCCTTCCTCCGGGGTTTCTGCGGTCTGGGCGCGGTAGTTGCCTGGAATATCGTCGAACATGAAGCGGCGGCCTTCTTTGTTCTTCAGCACGCCACCCTCTCCGCGCACTCCCTCGGTCACCAGGATGCCCCGAACGCTGGGCGGCCAGACCATTCCGGTGGGATGAAACTGGATGAATTCCATGTCCATCAGCGCCGCGCCGGCGTGGTACGCCAGGGACTGCCCGTCTCCCGTGTACTCCCAGCTGTTGCTGGTGATCTTGTACGCGCGTCCGATGCCCCCGGTGGCGATCACGATGGCCTTGGCACGGAACAGCCGGAAGCGGCCCCGTTCCCGGTCGTAGGCCAGCGCACCCACGGCGCGCCCCTGGCTGGTGAAGAGGGTGACGACGGTCACTTCCATGTGCACGTCGATGCCCTGGTGCACCCCGTGATCCTGAAGGGTGCGGATCATCTCCAGGCCGGTACGGTCTCCGACGTGGGCCAGCCGGGGATAGCGGTGGCCGCCGAAGTTGCGCTGCAGGATCTTACCGTCCGGAGTGCGGTCGAACAGGGCCCCCCACGCCTCCAGCTCGTTGACCCGGGCCGGCGCCTGCC
>JBBQML010000962.1:0-2035 GCA_038328885.1 Verrucomicrobiota bacterium
ATCTTAATCCTAATCCTAATCTGAGTCGGTCCCCCTCAGTAGACATGCCCGCGCAGAGAACGAGCCGATTAAGATTAAGATTAGGAGCGAGGTTTACGGGTCATTGTCTTTTCGACGCAACCGTCTAGCTTTCCCGCCCGACCGCTTCCGCTCCGCATGCGCCCCATCGACGTTCAAATTATCGGCACCGAACTCGCCCTTCGCTGGGAGGATGGTTCCGAGAGCTTCATCCCTCTCCTAACCCTGCGACGCCACTGTCCCTGCGCCAGTTGCGCGGGCGAGACCGACGTGCTTGGCAACCTGCATCGCGGCCCCGACCGTCCCCTGAACTCCCGCTCCGCCCAGCTTCTCCGCCTCGAATCCATCGGATCCTACGCCATTCAACCCGTTTGGGCCGATGGCCATAACACCGGCCTCTACACCTTCGACCATCTCCGCCGCCTGGGCGCCATGGTCGGGTGAACGAGTTCCCATGTCGACCTCGGCCCGGTTTCCGTCCATCCTCCGCGTCCTTCCGCCATGTTCACCCGATCCATTGCCCTTTTGGCCGCAACCACCGTCCTCGCGGCCTTCACCACCCCGTCCAATGCCGCCGAAAAGTTGTACACCGGCAAACCGCTCCGCCTGCTCCTCGTCACTGGCGGCTGCTGCCACAACTACAAATTCCAATCCCAAGCCATGCAGCAGGGCGTCTCTGCCCACGTGGATTCCGAGTGGAAGATTGTGAACGAGGGCGGAACCGGCACCCGCGCCCAGATCGCCCTCTACGACCAGCCGGACTGGGCCAAGCCCTTCGACGTCGTCGTTCACAACGAGTGCTTCGCCGACACCGCCGATCCTGCCTATATCCAAAAGATCGTGGCAGCCCACCGTGCCGGAACCCCGGCCGTTGTGGTCCATTGCGCGATGCACACCTACCGGGCGGCGGCGATCGATGACTGGCGCGAGTTCCTTGGGGTCACGTCCCTCCATCACGAGCATCAGAGTCGGTACCCCGTCAAAATCGTCGCATCCGACCACCCGGCCATGCGCGGTTTTCCCACGGACTGGACCACCCCGATGGATGAGCTGTACATCGTCAAGAAGCTCTGGCCGAACGCGAAAGCCCTCGCCACGTCCGTCAGCGAGAAAACCGGTGAGGCCCACCCGGTGGTCTGGGTCAATGAGTACCAGGGCACCCGAGTTTTCGGAACAACCTACGGCCACTCCGACGACACGTTTCGCGACCCGATATTCCTCAACCTCCTGGCACGGGGGATCGCGTGGTCCGCCGGCAAATTGAAGTGACGCGGACCCGGTTCAACCTGGAGGCCATGCCAGTGCGCGTCCCCCGAGGAGATGAACATGGAGGTGAGGGACACTCTCCCCGCCGTCCTGTCCATTGTTGATCACGAGGCGGTACCCGGTCTGGTCCACCCCCAACCGACGCGCCACCTCGGCCGCGCTGAGGAGGAGATGCCCGAGCAGGGCTTGATCGACCGGAGTTGCCCCATCCACTCGGGCAAGGTGCTTCTTTGGAACCACCAGTACGTGCACTGGCGCCTGCGGGTGGATGTCGCGGAAAGCAAGGACCTGATCATCCTCGAAGACGATGTCGGCCGGGAGCTGTCGTGCCGCAATTTTCTCGAAGAGCGTCATGGGTGGGCCGGTTGGGTTCGTGTCGTGTCATTCCACCAGGAGGGAACAATTGCGCTTTGGGCGCTCGGCTCCCCAGCAATCGCGCAGGAATCCCACGATCTCATCGCTCACTTGAAGGCTTCGGGCGCACCACCGACGGGTTCGCGCCAACCGTTTGGCACAACGACGCAAGCCGTTGAAGCGGACCATGTGCGGTTGCCCCGCGAGAAGGGACCGCAGTTCAGTGCGCAACCGAGGATAGAAATCCAATTCCAATCCCTCACCGACCGACTCCGCGATCGCGGCCAGGTCGCGCTCGACCGTTCGAGGTCCTCCTTCGGTAGCAGTCGGGACCTCATTTCCGCCCCCGCTCAGGTGCGAGACCGTTCCGCCGGCGATGTTGTACCCCAGACCCTTA
>JBBQML010000963.1:0-2020 GCA_038328885.1 Verrucomicrobiota bacterium
ACATTGAATGCGTTCCGCGAAAAGGCCGGCAAAGGGGATCCTACCGTTTCGACCAACTCAGCTGCCGTCTCCACGAACCCACCGGCCTTGAACGTGCCCATGGCCACCCTGAGCGAGTACCGCAACCTGCGCGTTCGCATCGACGAACTCACTCGGCGGGAGCAGGTGCTCCTGCTTGAATACACTGATCTCAGTCCCTTCGTCCGGGCTGTTCGCGAGCGCCTGGCTACCCTCGATACCGACCGGGAGAAGCTCGAGGAGGAGTTCCCCGCCCTGCCCAATCTCGCCGCGAGCGGTTCGCGCCCCGGCGATCCGTCCGCCCCATCCGCGGGGTCGGCGGAGGGAATCCCCACGGTCGCCGTGGAGATCCCGGCACTGGAAGCCAAGCTCAAGTCACTCACCTCCCAACTGGAGCTCGTCCGCGATGAGGCCCTAAAGCTGGATGCCCGCGAGGAGGAAATGGAAGACCTCGAGCGTAAGAAGCAAATCGAGGAGAAGCGGTACGTCAACCTGGTCACCACCATCAACCAGGCTGGTGTCGACCAAGCCCTCACCCAGGGCCGGGCCGCCAACATTCGCGTCACCCAACAACCGACCCCGGCAATGCGCGCACAGAGCAAAATTGCCAAAATCGCGGGTGGCCTTGCGGGGGGCGGCATCGCCCTGGCGCTGGCGCTCGCCTTCGGGCTCGAATGGTACGTCGACCGCTCCGTGCGTCGTCGTACCCACGTCGAGCAGGGGCTGGGCGTGCCCCTGTTTCTCTGCATCCCCCGCCTCCGGCTGACCAAAACCGTACGACGCAAGGCGCTCCCCGCTCCCGGCGCAGGCGGCGCCGGTGGCAACGGGAAGGGCAGTCTCACCCCCGTCGAGCCCGATCCTTCGCTCTCGCCTTACGTCGAGGCGATCCGCGATCGGCTGATCATGCAGTTCGAGTCCGAGGGAGTGGTCCATAAACCGAAGCTCATCGGGCTCACCAGTTGCGGCCACGGCGCCGGGGTCACCACCGTCGCCACGGCCCTGGCCGCGTCCCTCTCCGAAACCGGCGAAGGCAACGTGCTGTACGTCGACATGAACCCGGCTCGCGGTCCGTCGCTCCACCCCTTCCAGCGTGGCGGCCCCAAGATCGCGCTGTCGCAGGCGTTCGAGGACGAAGGCCGGGCCGCCGCGCAGGTTCAGGAGAACCTCTTCGTCGTCAGCATCAACGAGCCTGGCGCCAAGCGGGTGGGCGTGGTGCCCAAGACCTTGGCGACGCTGATGCCGAAGATGAAGGCGAGCGATTATGATTACATCATCTTCGATTTTCCTCCGGTCACCCAGACCAGTGTCACCTCCAAGGTCGTCGGTCTCCTCGACATGACCTTTCTCGTCGTCGAGTCCGAAAGGACCCAGACGGACCTTGCCAGGCACGCGCTAACGCTCCTGGACCAAGGCAAGGGCAAGATTTCCGCGGTGCTCAACAAGCATCGTCGCTTCCTTCCTGAGAGCCTGGACCCCGATATAGGATGAGTGCCCCGGCCTCCACCTGCGTCCCTGGGCGCCATCCCCGGCACGCTGGCCGAATGCTCCCTTGATTGTGCCGTCCCTAGCCCGCCACCGTTGGGGATAGTCAAGGTGGCCAGATATCACTCGCAGGTCGCACCAGGCCTGAAGTGGTCGACAGAATCATGGAGCGAAGTCCTACCGCCAAGTCACCCGCCCCCCGGCGAAGTGACGGGGGCGAAGCCTGCCTGCGATGTTCCCCTACCCCCGCAACCTCCGAGGCTAAACGGTGTGGTCCTCGCCCCTCGACCACGGTCTGCACCCTGCCGTCTTGGTGCGCTGGCTCTTCGACACGCTGCCAAGCCGGTGCCCGATGAGAAACCGGGTCTATTACACGCTTAAGCCCTACCTTCCACGGCGGCTGCGTATGGTCGCCCGGCGCGCCCTCGCCCGAAGAGTCCGGCGGGAGAACCTGCGCACCTGGCCGATCCTCGAATCCGCCGGCCGCATGCCCCCGGGCTGGCCGGGCTGGCCCGACGGA
>JBBQML010000964.1:0-1995 GCA_038328885.1 Verrucomicrobiota bacterium
CCCGCACTCGCGTCCGTCAACCGATTGTCCACGAGCAGGTAGACGAGCACGGGCTCCGACACGGTGACATCCAACGTCAGCGCCGTGTTGTCGCGGTTGTCGTTGCCGGAGAGAATATACTCTCCGCCCACCAGGTAAGCCGGGAGGCCCACCTCGGTCCCGCCGTTCCACTGGTGTGTGCGATCGACGTACGCGGGGACGTCCTCCCCAAACTTGCCGATGGTGAACGGATCAAGGAACTCGCCTCCGATGCCGTTGCTGAACGTCTCGCCGGTGAACTTGGCGGTGACCGTATCGGTGGCCTCGTTGTCGCCCCCGGTTTCCACCACTCCGGTGATCAGTGGAAGGGCCATCAAGGAAGCGCCGGGCAGCAAGGCCGCCGCAGCGGCCAGCGCGAGCCAGCGCGGGGAGGTGGAACGTCTCATGGGGTTTGGTGAGCAACAGGCGGGTTGACGGACCTCCCTCGAACGGCGGGCGCCAGGCGCGAAACGACGCGACGGCACCGCCGAAACACGGCTGAAAACCATTCAAGGGTACGCCCGATCAGGTACCAGAATACAGGCCCTCATGGAAGTCGTTTTCCGGGGGAACACCAGCTCACGACGGCGGCCCCGTCCACCCGGGGGTCCGCTTCGGCAGTCAGATTCCCCGAGGCGTCGGCCCCGGCGGCCTGGGCCGCTCCCAGCGTGCGCCCCTGGCGTACCCGGTGCCCTCGGGCTTCGAGTTCCACCGTCACGACGGAATCCCCGAGCCAATGAGCCCGATCGGCGAACACCCGCTTCCACGACTCCGCCACCAAATGGCTGCATCCGCGCCCTTTTGTCGGCGGCTTGGTTGCGGGTGGTGATCTTCTCGCGCACCCGCTTCCACCACCGGAGATGCCGACGGCATGTACACGGCACCGGCCACCGCCGCGGCGGGGTTCTTCCGCGTGCGACGCTGAGAGCGTGCAGAATCCCCCGAGGGCGAAGGCAGGGGCTTCCGCCCCGCAGCCAACCCACCGCCGACCGGCTCCCCCCGAGTGACAGGCCGGTTCGTATCAGTCCGCCTGACACCGCGTCGGATTCCCTTACACCGGCCGGCAGGGTGTCCGGGTGTTTGACCGTGGCTCCTGAGCAGGGCGCTGGCCGCGCGTCCAGGAGCCGCAGGACCGACGTGAAGAGGCTCAAAGACCCAAAAAAGCCTCGGAAAGTGAGCCTCCACACATCGGCGCCTACGTCCGAAGGGGCTTTCTCGACCGGCGATCGGCAGCTTAGCTCTGCGCGCACCGGCCTGCGTGTGGAATGTTCGCTGCTACTATCTCGCTGGCAGCCGGGCAATGTGGCGAGAGCTCCAGCGTTCGGCATCCATCCAACCACAACGCCTCCCCCAGTCAGTAGAAACTACCGCTTCTTTGGGGAAGATGAGTCATACCTTCGGAAGTCCCGCGCGGTGAGGATGCCCTCGTTGCCGCGCATCCAGGCCTCGGTCCGCCTGGCGAACTCGCCCCGGTAGCGCTGAGCGCCGGCACGGCCCGCCCGTCGGGCACAAACATGTCGCGAGTGGCCGCCGCCGGTGCGGTCTCGCGGCCATCCACAGCGAGGATCCGCCCATCTTTCAATCGTACCAAGGCCAGGCACCCGCCCCCGATCCCAAAATCATGACCGTCGACGACCCCCAGCATCAGCGCCGCCGCGATGGCCGCATCCACCGCGTTGCCACCCTCGTTCAGGGCTCGGGTGGCGGCCTGGGTCGCCTCGCGATGGACCGTGGCCACCGCACCCTGTTGTGAACCCAGCGGAATCGTGACAGCGGAGGAGGAGTGGCCTCCCAGGCCCATGACGAACAAAAACCCCACGCGAACGACCGCCGTCGCCCCCCCGCCGGCCATCGATCCCGCGGGCCGTTATCTTCAGGCTCCCATCTTCCGACCCCCGACCCCCGCCCCCCGACCCCCGACCACCGACCTCCGACCACAGACCACTGACCTCCCACCCCGCACCACCGACCTCCCAC
>JBBQML010000965.1:0-1994 GCA_038328885.1 Verrucomicrobiota bacterium
CCGCCCCCAGCCAGGACAACACCCCCCGGGTCCTCGTCGCCGAGGACAACCCGACCAACCAACTGGTAGCCATCGCCCTCCTGCAAAAAATGGGCTGCCGCGCCGATGCCGTGGCCAACGGCGAAGAAGCCGTCTCCGCCCTCGGCAAACTGCACTATGATCTGGTACTGATGGACTGCCAGATGCCGGTCATGGACGGCTACGAAGCCGCCCGGCGAATCCGACTGCCGGAAAGCGGCGCGCTCAATTCCGACGTCCCCATCGTCGCGATGACCGCCAACGCCATGAAGGGCGATCGCGAGAAATGCCTGCGCGCCGGGATGAACGATTACGTCGCCAAACCCGTGTACCCCGCCACGCTGAAAGCCACCCTCGCCCGATGGCTGCCCCACCCCGGGACGCTCCCCCGCCCGACGGCCAAATCCGTTCCCACGCCCGCACCCGCACCCGGACCCGGACCCGCACCCACGCCCGGACCCGCACCCACGCCCGGACCCGGAATTCCTGCCACCCCGGCGGTGGTGGAGGACCTGGACTTTGCCCCCGAGGAGTTTCTCCTGCGCCTCCAGGGTGACGACGAGATGGCCCGCGAAATCCTGGCGGGGTTCGTGGAGGACATGCCCCGCCAACTGGAATTGCTGCGGGAGTACTTCAAAGACCCGGCCGGCCCCGACGCCACCCGCCAAGCCCATACCATCAAGGGCGCTGCCGCCACCGTCTCCGCCCTGTGCATGCAGGCGATCGCCGGGCAGATCGAAGCCGCCGGCCGGGACGGCAGCCTCGCCACCTGTGCCCCGCTGGTGCCCCGGCTCGAAGAGGCGTTCACCCGCCTCCAAGCCACGCTCCGACAAACCGGCTGGACCTGAAGGCCCGCGCCCCCCTCCCAAACCACCATGCCAAGCACCACCACTCTCCGGGTTCTGATCGTCGAGGACGACCGCACCTCGCGATTCGTCCTCCGACGAATGCTCGAGTCCATCGGCGGTATTGATGTCGTCGAGGCGGAGGACGGGCAGAAGGCTTGGGAGATCGTCACCGTCGCGCCGTTGCCGGACCTGATCTTCCTCGACCTCAACATGCCCAGGATGGGCGGGCTGGAGTTCCTGCGCCTGGTCCGCAAGGAGCCGATGCTCTCCAAGATTCGCATCTGCATCTGCTCAGCCGTCCGCGATCGCAACCTCGTCGTTCAGGCCGCCGGCCTCCGTCCGGATCACTACATCCTGAAGCCCTACTCGCGCACCGCCATCGAGGCACAGGTGCACCAGGCTCTGGGCGCCCCCAACCCCATCGACAACATGGATTCCCCCGAATCCGTGTGCGAACGGCTCCAGATCGACCCAGGCACCTACCAGTCCAAGCTCGGACTGCTCCTCGAACAGGTACGCACGATCACCACGAGACTGCCCACGTTGCTCATGCAACTTGACGTGAACGGCGCCCTGATCGCCCTCGACCAGGCCAAGCGCTCCGCCCACGACCTGGGGGCGCGCCGCATCTTCCGGCTCGCCGACGGTCTCAGCCGCTCCTTCGAGACGAACGGCAGCCTCATCGAGCGTCGAGTCGCCACGAAGGAGGAAACCGCCATCAATCTCCAGCAGTGGTTGAGCCGCTCCGCCGACAGCCTGATGCAGACCATCGGCCAGTTGCGTGACGAGCTGAAGACCATCGAAACCGCGGCCGCCAACGCGGCGTTGAACGCCGCCAAGGGGCCGCCCGAAGACCGGGAAACCCACGAACAGGCCGAACTCAACCTCCTCATCGGCACGCTCTCCGGGACTTTCCAGCGAGGCAAACTCCTTTCCACCAGCCGAAACGTCCGCTCCCGCTCCCTCAACGTCCCCCTCAAGGCCTCGATCCTGGGCGAGGACGCGGCCCGCACCCTCGGCGCGGTCACCCGGAAGATCTCCTTCTCGCTCACCATCATGGAGAAGGACACCGCCGACGCCATCGAGGACTGCCGCAAGATCACCGACCTGGTGAAACTGCTAAGCTAC
>JBBQML010000966.1:0-1991 GCA_038328885.1 Verrucomicrobiota bacterium
GGCATCCCGGGTATGCGAGCACGATCCACGGGCGCGGGTTGGGGCTGCCGGTGCGGGTGGTGCAGCATCATCACGCGCATGTCTTGAGTTGTCTGGCGGAGAACGAGGTGGAGCCACCCGTGTTGGGAGTGGCGTGGGATGGAACGGGCGACGGGATGGACGGGACCATCTGGGGCGGCGAGTTTCTGCGGGTGACGCGGGATGGTTTCGAGCGGTTCGCCAGTCTGCGCCCTTTCCGGTTGCCCGGCGGGGAGGCAGCGGTTCGTGAGCCACGGCGTGCGGCGCTGGGGGTGCTTTTCGAGATTCTCGGGAGCGAAGTGTTCGAGCGCGGTGACTTGCCCGCGGTGAGGTCGTTTCGCCCGGCGGATCTGCCGGTCCTGCGGGCCATGCTCGAGCGGGGGTTGCAGGCCCCGTGGGCCTCGAGCATGGGTCGGCTGTTTGATGCGGTGGCGTCGCTGATGGGGTTGCGGCATGAGAGTCAGTTCGAGGGGCAGGCGGCGATGGAGTTGGAGTTTGCAGCGGCGGATCTCCGCGACCAGGGCCGCTACGAGTTTGGGTGGTCCCGGCGTGGGGTCGGCGGCGGTCGCGGGCCGGAGTGGACGCTGGACTGGGAGCCCATGGTGCGCGGGGTGATGGACGATTGCGCCGGGGGAAGGGAGACTCGAGTCGTGGCCGCGAGGTTCCAGGACACCCTGGTGGAGGCGATCCTGGCGGTGGCCCGGGCCGCCGGGGAGGAGAGGGTTGCGCTGAGCGGTGGTTGTTTTCAGAATCGGCGGCTGACCGAGGCGGCGATCGACCGGCTTCGCGACGAGGGGTTTCAGCCGCTCTGGCACCAGCGGGTTCCGCCGAACGACGGCGGCATTGCGTTGGGGCAGGTGATGGCGGCGGTTCGGGAACGGGAACGGGAACGGGAACGGGAACACGAATAGGAGGAATGCATGTGCCTCGCTGTGCCGGGTCGGATCATCAGCCTCAATGAGGAAGGGACGCTCTGGCGGAGCGGGCGGGTGGATTTTGGGGGCGTGATCAAGGAAGTGAACCTGTCCTGCGTGACCGAGGCGCAGATCGGGCACTACGTGATCGTCCATGCCGGCGTGGCCATCAGCCAACTCGATGAGGAGGAGGCGGCGCGGATCCTGGGATACCTGCGGGCCATGGCCGAGGGGGTGGCTGCCGAGGAGGCTGGCCTGTGAGGTATCTTGATGAATACCGGGACGCCGGGTTGGCGCGGAGCCTCACGGCGGAGATCGCGCGGAGCACCACCCGGCCCTGGACCCTGATGGAACTGTGCGGGGGGCAGACGCACGCGATCGTGCGGTATGGGCTGGATGAGCTGCTACCCTCCGGGGTGACGTTGGTCCACGGGCCGGGTTGCCCGGTGTGTGTCACTCCCGTGTCGATGATCGATGCCGCCCGGGAGATCGCCCGTCGCCCGGAGGTGCTTTTCTGTTCCTTCGGTGACATGCTGCGAGTTCCGGGGACGCACGGCGACCTGCTGGCGGCGAAGGCGGAGGGGGCCGACGTGCGGATGGTTTACTCTCCGCTGGACGCGGTGGGACTTGCCATCCGGCATCCGGACCGGGAGGTGGTGTTCTTTGGGGTGGGCTTCGAAACGACTGCGCCGGCGACGGCCTTGGCGGTTTCCCAGGCGGCCTCGAAGGGGCTCCGCAACTTTTCCATGCTCGTTTCCCACGTCCTCGTTCCGCCGGCGATGGAGGCCCTGCTGTCGGCGCCCGATTGCCGGGTGCAGGGGTTCCTGGCGGCGGGGCACGTCTGCGCGGTGATGGGGTACGCCGAGTACGAGCCGATTGCGGCCCGTTATCGGGTGCCCATCGTCGTGACCGGCTTTGAACCGGTCGACATCCTGCAGGGCATCCGGCGGTGTCTGGCCCAGTTGGAGTCGGGGGCGTATGCGGTGGAGAACCAGTATGCCCGGGCGGTGAGCCGTCTGGGGAACACCGCGGCGCAGGGCTGGATGCGGGAGGTGTTTC
>JBBQML010000967.1:0-1980 GCA_038328885.1 Verrucomicrobiota bacterium
CAGTCACAAGTGCGGCAGCGTGGCGGGGATCGAGGGCATCCTCCCCGCCATCGGCGTCGCCCGCGCGGTGATGGAGAAGACCCGCCATGTCCTGCTCGTCGGGGATGGCGCGCGCCGCTTCGCCCTGCAGCAGGGCTTCACCGAGACGAACCTGCTCACCGAGAATGCACGCCAGGCCTGGCTGGACTGGAAGGTCCGGCAGGCGACTGCGGGCGCCGCCCGCCCCGACCCCGCCGACAACCACGACACGATCGCCCTGGTGATCCTCGGCGCCGACGGCAACCTCGTCGGCGGCTGCTCCACCAGCGGCCTCGGCTACAAGCTGCCCGGGCGTGTCGGTGACTCCCCGATCATCGGCAGTGGCTTATACGTGGACAACGAAGTGGGTGCGGCCGGCGCCACCGGGGTGGGGGAGAACATCATGCGCTTCTGCGGCTCCTTCCAGGTGGTGGAACTGATGCGCACGGGAGCCTCCCCGGAGGAAGCCTGCGCGGAGGTGATCCGCCGGATTCAGCGCAAACATCCGCCAGGCGCATCCCTCGACATCAATTTCCTCGCGATCGACAAACGCGGACGCTACGGCGCCGCAGGCACCGGCGAGGGCTTCCGCTATGCCGTGACCCACCCCGGATCCAGCCAGGTCCTGCGGAGCGCGGCGGTGCCACCGCGACAGGCATGAACCCGTTCGCCATCCAATCGCCACCAAAAGTCCCTTGCCCGGCCTGCCAAGCGTCTCATCCTATCGCTCGAATGCTCAACCGCCGCCACTTCCTTGGACTCTCGAGCCTCGCCACCACCGCCGGCGTGGTGGGTTGCGCGACGCCCGGCGCGCGCCCCTCGGCCACGGCCTCCCGCACCACCCCCGCCTCCCGCGCTGCCGCTCTCGGACCCGGTGCGCCCCGGCGCATCATCCATCTCGTCTCGGACGGCATGAGTCTCGGCACGCTCAGCTGCGCGGACCAACTTTCCCACCTCGAACGTGGGCGCGGACTCACCTGGCTCGAATTGACCAACCGTCCCGAGGCGCACACCGCCCTGATGGACATGCGGTCGCTGGACTCGTTGGTGACGGACTCCGCCGCGGCGTCCTCCAGTTGGGGCTGCGGTTCACGCGTCCGGAACGGCACGCTGAACGTGTCCTCCAAGGGCCGACCGTTGCTCTCGCTCATGCAGTTGTTCGGCGAGGCGGGTTGGCAGCGCGGGCTGGTGACGACGACGGAGATCACCCACGCCACCCCGGCCGGTTTCACCGTCTGCGTCAACGACCGCGGTCTGGGGGCCGAGATTGCGGACCATTACCTGACGCGGCGGGTGGAGGTCCTCCTGGGTGGAGCCCAGGACCACTTCGACCCCGCCAAGCGGAAGGACAAGCGCAACCTGTGGTCCGAATTCTCGTGGGAGGATTACCGGGTGTGCCAGACGGCGGAGGAGCTGGCTCGCGCGCCCCTCTCGGCCCCTTGGCTGGGCACCTTCGCCGGGGGTCACCTCCCCTACACCATCGACCACCAGCAGGATCCGAAACTCCAGAAGTCGGTGCCCACCATCGCGGTGATGGTCGGGCGGGCGTTGGAGAAACTGGGTCGTCATGAGCACTTCCTGCTCCAGATCGAGGGTGGGCGCATCGATCACGCGGCCCACAACAACGACGCGGCGGCGGCGTTGCGCGAGCAACTCGCGCTCGATGAAGCCGTGGACCTGGTGCTGACCTTCCAGCGCGAGCACCCGGAGACGCTGGTGGTCCTGACCACCGATCACGGCAACGCGAACATCGGCCTGAACGGCATGGGGGATGGCTACCGCGGCAGCTCCAAGTGCTTCCACCGGTTGGCCGACGTGAAGGCGTCGTTCCCCGTGATCCTGAAGCGTCTCAAGGACGCGAAGTCGGAGAAGGAATCCGGCGCCATCCTGACCGAGCTGACCGGGTACAAGGTTGATTCCAAGCGCCTGGCCCAGTTCCTGCCCTTCGTGACCGGCAAGGGC
>JBBQML010000968.1:0-1969 GCA_038328885.1 Verrucomicrobiota bacterium
CCTTCAAGGACCGTCAGATCCTGCACAAGGATCCGCACCAGTTGCTCGAGGGCATGATCATCGCCTGCTTCGCGAACGACGTGCATCTCGCCTACATCTACATCCGCGGCGAGATGCCGGAAGGCGCGCGCCTCCTCAACGGGGCCCTCCGCGAGGCGCGCGCGCGAGGGTTCCTGGGCAAGAACGTTCTGGGCACGGGTTACGAGTTGGAGATTCACGTCCATCGTGGTGCCGGGGCATACATTTGCGGCGAAGAGACCGGGTTGATCGAGTCGTTGGAGGGCAAACGCCCTTATCCGCGGATCAAACCCCCTTACTTTCCGGCGGTGCTGGGGCTCTACCTTTGCCCGACCATCGTCAACAACGTCGAAACCCTCGCCACGGTGCGGCACGTCATGGCGATGGGGGCGGCGGAGTACGCCAAGCTCGGCACGCCGAACAACACCGGAACCCGGATCGTGAGCCTCAGCGGGCACGTCCGGCGACCGGGCTACTACGAGATCGAGGTGGGGAAGGCCACCCTCGGCGAGTTGATCTACCACAAGAATTTCGGCGGCGGCCTGCGTGAGGGACGACAGCTCAAGGCCGTGATCCCCGGCGGTTCATCCGCCAAGGTCTTCCGGGCTGGCGAGAAGTTCAAAGTGAAGGGCAAAGGCCCCGATGGGCAGTTGGTCGCGGTGGAGGTCGACCTGCTGGATCTGCCGTACGATTTTGACTCGCTGCAGCAGGCCGGGTCGATGTCGGGCTCGGGTGCCATCGTGGTGATGGATGACTCGACCGACATCGTCGGAGCGCTGGCGAACCTGAGCGAGTTTTACGCCCACGAAAGCTGCGGCCAGTGCACGCCGTGCCGCGAGGGGGCGTTGTGGATGAGCAAGGCCCTCCACCGCCTCACCCACGGTCACGGTCGCCGGGCCGACGCCGATTACCTCCTCCACATCGCCCAAAACATCCAGGGACGGACCATCTGCGCCTTCGGCGAGGCGGCCGCCTGGCCGGTGCTCAGTTTCGTGAAGAAGTTCAAGGCCGAGTTCGAAGCCCGCGGGGCGGCGGACGAGGCCAACGCCACCTCCACCGCGGTCCGCCCCCCGATGGCGCCGGTTTCCCCCACAGCCGACGCCCGGCCGGCCGTCGTCAAGTGACCCATGTCGAACCCCGCTCCCACGTTCCCGCCTCCCCCGGTCGCCCCGTCGACGGAGACCATCCGTGTCACGGTGGACGGCCGGGTCCTTGAGGTACCCAAGTTGATGCCCGACTGGCAGGGCAGGCTGCAGCCGACCACCATGCTGCAGGCTTGTGAGGTGGCGGGCGTCGAGGTGCCGCATTACTGCTACCATCCGAAGCTGCCGCTGGCTGGCAACTGTCGCATGTGCCTGGTCGAGTTCGGCACGCCGATGCTGGGACCGGACCGGAAGCCGGTGTTGAACGAGGACGGCTCGCCGAAGATCGCCCGTTCGGTTCTGCCGTACGAGCCCTCGACGCCGCGCGGCGCGATCGCCTGCGCGACTCCGGTTTCGCCGGGGATGGAACTCTACCCCGGGTCGCCGGCGACGAAGCAGATGCGGGAGGCGGTGCTGGAGTCGCTGTTGGTCAACCACCCGCTCGACTGCCCGATCTGCGACCAGGCGGGGGAGTGCAAGCTGCAGGAGTACTCGGTCGAGCATGGGCAGGCGGCTTCCCAGTTTGCCGAGCCCAAGGTGCACAAGCCCAAGGCCGTCGACCTGGGACCGCGCATCATCCTCGACGACGAGCGTTGCATTCTCTGCACCCGTTGCATCCGGTTCACCCGCGACCTGGTGGGCGACGACGCCCTGGGGATCGTGAACCGCGGCTCATACAACACGATCGCCGGGTTCCCGGGCACCCCCTTTGCCAACAACTACACGCTCAACACCGTCGACCTCTGTCCGGTCGGGGCGCTGACTTCGAAGGATTTCCGGTTCCAGATGCGGGTCTGGTTTCTCAAGGA
>JBBQML010000969.1:0-1958 GCA_038328885.1 Verrucomicrobiota bacterium
ACCCGCATGGCCGGTCGGGAGCACGTCGTGGCCGCCGCCGAATATGTCCCCCTCCGCGTGGAACTCGCCCTCTGCATCCAACCGGGATTCCTTCGCCATGAGGTCCGCGATCGCGTGCTGGCCCAACTCCGCCCCGGCACCCGGGAACAACCGGGTTTCTTCCATCCCGACAACCTGACGTTCGATCAGGATCTCGAGGCCGGGGACCTCCTGGCTTTCGTCCAGTCCATCCCCGGCGTCCGCTCCGTCAAGGTCGCCGCCTTCTGCCGCCTCGACGCCCCCGTGGTCACCGTCGAGGACCGCATCCTGCTCGGCTCGACCGAGGTGGCGCGACTGGATGCCGACAACGACTTCCCCGAGAACGGGATCCTGGAAATAAGCGTCATCGGCCTCGACCGCTTCGACGAAGACACGTTCGCCATCGAGGTGGCGGCCGAAGGAGGCACCCCATGAGCCGCCCGCCGCGCCCCTTGTTCCGCACGCCCACCACCGACGACGGCTCGGGCTTCGCCGCCCGGCGGGAGTTCCTGCCGTTGGGCTTCGCCCGACTGGTTGAGCTGGAGGAGGGCCTGGCCGCTGAGGAAGCGCGGCTCGGGGTCACCCGTGGGGAAGGAGATTTCGCCTACACCCTGCTCGAACTCAGCGCCCTGGTCGGCCACACGCTCGGGCTTTACCAGAACCTCTACGCCCGCGAGGCCTTCCTCGGCACTGCGGCCACCTCCCGAAGCCTGGTCCTGCACGCCCGCCGACTGGCGTACGAGCCTGACCCTGGCCTCGCCGCCAGCGGCTATGCCGTGTGCACCGTCGGACCCGGCCTCCAAGGCATCCTCCCCGCCGGCTTCGCCCTCGCCAGTTCCCCCCGCGGGGAGGTGAAGGCGCAGACCTTCGAAACCCTCGAGGACCTGGAGGTGGATGCCGCCCGCAACGAATGCCTCCCGGTCGACCGCCGCCGCCCTGCCTCGTTGAGTTTCGTCGGCCTCCGCACCACTGTCCGCCTCGCCGGCACCGGGCTCAACCTCACCAGCGGCGATTACGGACTGCTCCTCGACGACCCCGGAACGGTGGCCGAACCGGTGCGCATCCTCGGGGTCACGCCGGAGCCGGCCGCGGACGAAACCCGCGTGGAAATCGAGCTGCTGGAGCCGTTGTCCGTGTTGCAGGATTCAACGCGCGAACTCGCCACCAGCGACGGCACCCCACTGTTCCGACTGCTGGCCCAACCCAAGGAACGGCTCCAGCGTTTCGGGTGGAACGCCGACCCGATCCAATTCCCCCCCACCGAGGTGGCCAACGCCGGCCACTACACCGGCCCCTCGGGAACCGACACGCCAAACTACGGCTACGAGGTCACCCTGGAGTCCGGCACCACCGGCTCGGCCGCCGTGGAGCCCGAAGACGTCTACCTCAGCGCCCCGCTGGCACGCCCCCTGTCCGGGCAGTGGGTCGCCGCCCGCCACGATGGCCGCCTCATCGCCCTGCGGATCGTGGAACAGGGTTCCGCCTCCGTCGCCTTCCGACGCGGCCACACATTCACCTACGTCATCGGCCTCGATGACGACGACAACCCGGTCGAGGACTCCACTGAGTTGGAAACCCAGGTCACGGGCACCGTGGCCTTCCTCCGCCTGGAACCGCCCACCGGCGGCCTCGCCACACGCGCGGACCTCGCCCTCCCTGCCCCCATCCTCGCCGACTGGCAGTTCGAGGTGCTGCTCGTGGCCACCGAGGACAACGACGACCCGCTCCCGCAACCGCTCGAGGTCGACGCCGCTTTCGGCGAGTTCCGCCCCGGCCGGGCCGTGGTGTTCGAGACCCTGGACGGGAGCTTCAGCCAGGTGGTCGAGGTCCAGAGCCTCACCCTCACCGGCCAGGACACCACCCAACTCGGCTGGGCGCCGCTGACCGCTGACCCGGAGATCGCCACCAACAACACCAAACACCCAAACAAAAACAACAAA